>JAJXPD010000187.1 GCA_021641325.1 Opitutales bacterium | reverse complement strand
AAATAGCTTACAGCACTTGTCGTTTTGCAAAAAGATTAAATAGAAGTGCATGGGGACAAACTTATCCGCGCCCCCACCGTGAATCGAACACGGATTTGGCGTTTAGGAACTAATGGAATATTGCTGAATTGCAATAAGTTGCGGAATTTTTGCCAAGCGGATTGGCAATTCCTTACCACCCCGCAAATTTGACAGGGAGATATTCGATATGAAGAACAGATCTCCATCTTTCCCCAAAAAGGTTATTGAAAGCAACCGCGAACGTTGGATTGTATATTATTTCGATACCGAAAAACAAAAACGCTGGTCGCGCAGATTTACGTCCGAACAGGAAGCTCAGGAATTTTTCCGCACAAAAAATATCTACGACGAAAAGATCGGCGTTGAAGCAAACAGAATTTCACCCATTGACAAACGCGACCTTGTGGAAGCCAAGATTTTGTTAAAGCCGCTAAAAGTTTCTATTTCAAACGCGATTCTAACCTACGCAAAACTGACGAAAGATTTAGCCGAACACGGCGTAAGCCTCACGCAGGCGATTGAAGAATACAAGTCGCTTGTAAAGTTAAAAGAGCGTTCGGTGAAACTTAATTTTGCAATCGACAGATACTATTATTCCCTGCTCAAAAAAGAACTGACAAGCGACTACATTTATACTGTCGAGCGAATCCTAACGCGTTTTATGGAAAGTATTGGCAAAGATAAAATCGTATCGCTAATTTCAGCCAAAGAAATCTATCAATGGCTGATAAACCTAAAAAAGCGAGAATATGCGGAAAGCGATACTCTGACAGTAGGAGGTCGCCCCATGAAAGTTTTTCAGGACGGACAAAACGACATCGGTATTCACGGCAGAAACGAGTATAGGCGAACTTTATATTCGTTTTTCAAATATTGCAAAATGCAGGATTGGCTCGACATAAATCCAGTGGAAAAAGTCGAAAGCTGGCGCATACGTGGCAAGACTCCCGAAATATTTACTCCCGAAGAAATCCAAAAGATTTTGAATTCCACTCCTCCTCAAAGCGAAATTAGAGCATACGCCGCCATTGCAGCCTTCACGGGAATTCGCAATGCCGAAATGAAACGCCTGACGTGGGATAAAATAAAACTCGACGACAGGGAGATAATTTTAGATAGCGAAATCACCAAAACAGCCTCCCGCAGAGTTGTAAAAATTCCCGAAAACTTGGCAAAATGGCTTGAGCCGTATGTTTGGGAACTCGGGACAAAGAAGAAAGTTCTAACTAAAAGCCAAAATCTGCAAATAAAGAAATTGCATAACGCGCTCGGCAAGGGGAATTGGGTGAAGAACGGCTTTCGCCACTCGGCGGCAACTTACTACCTTGCACTGACAAAAAACGCCTACTTAACCGCCGAACAAATGGGGCATGCAGTGGATGTCCTAAAACAGCACTACAACGGCCTTGCCCGCGAGAAAGACGCCATCAGGTATTTCAATATTATGCCTGAGTGATACCCCAGATCCGAATTAACATGCGGATTTACGGTAAACGCCTAAACTCTCTCATAAACTCTTTCTTAAAGTAGAAAGAATGGTTTTTGTTGGAAATAAAGCGATTGTAGGTTTTCGAAAAAATCGGGTGATATCTGCCGCTCTTGTCTTTCGCGTCCTTGGAACGAATTTGTATTAGCTCTCCACTACTCGTGTGGATAAAACCATCGGGCGACGTCTCGATATGTCGTCTTAATTGGCTGCAAATGGAATAATAATCCGCTTCAATGCGTTTGAATAAATCCGAACCAATGGGAGCTTGAACATGGTAAGCGTTCAAAAAATACCAATCGCCTACATCTTTGGAATCTTTTACCACAGGCAAAAATGCGAGATTACGGATTTTGATATAGAGATTCGATTCTTCAAATTTCTTGGGCGGGCAGGACACAAGTTCGTCGATTATTGCGGAGATTTGAGTTATAAACATCGTTTCGGCAGGCTCGCCGTTCGCATGAGTCTTGTTTGTTTTTAATTCGCCGTCTTCGAAATCGCACAAATTGCTGTCCAAGGAAAGCCCTATGTATTTCAACAGTAGTTGTCCGACATTCCCCTTGTTTGTTCGCAAATCCTCTGGATGGTTTTTGAACAATTCCCTAATAGGAATATTGCATGCGGACTTTAAAATTGGCAAAGCTTCATCAAGTTTCATCAATGGCAATCTTGATATACTTGCTTGATGTTGGCAATTATTTAATAGTTTCTAACTATTATTTCCGAGATTTTCCCGCGCCCGTCGGCTTTTGAATTTATGAAGCGGCTTGCGTAAATTTTTTCGACCTTGTAACCGTTATAAAGCGAATTTGCCTCTGGCGTATCCGAATTTGAAAGCATAAACATTACTCCCATATCCGAAAGCCTATCGCAAAGCGATTTTAGCTGGCGTTGCTTGTCCATTCCGAAATCTTCCTTTGCATACGATGTAAACGAAGCCGTTTGTGAAAGCGGAATATACGGCGGGTCAAAGTATACAAAATCGCCCTTGCTCACATATTTTAAAATATTCTCAAAGCCCGCACATTCAATTTGTGTTGTTTGCAAAACTTCCGATGCCGCGAAAAGTGCGTCTTTATTCAAAAAGTTCGGATTGGCATAACGTCCAAATGGGACATTGAAATATCCTTTGCTGTTAACCCTATAAAGCCCGTTAAAGCAGGTTTTATTTAGGTATATAAAGCGACTTGCCCTACGGACGGGCGAAATACTTTTGTATTCCGAGTCTCTATCCCAAGCGCGAATTTGCGTAAAATATTCCAATGAATTTTCGTGCGTAGACAAGTCTGCAATTAGTGCTTCAACGTCTTCTCGAATTACCAGATAGAGATTTACCAGTTCGGGGTTTATGTCGGAAATATAGGCATTCAGAGGAGCTTGGTCAAAATACAGCGCCCCGCCACCTATAAAAGGCTCAAAATAGCGATTGTATTGGTGTGGAAGCCTTGCTTTCAGTTCGGGCAACAACTGACGCTTGCCGCCTGCCCATTTTATGACGGGAGAAGCGGAAATCTTGTCAGAAAACTGCAACGCAAAACTATTCACGCTTTAAATCTTCATATCGTTTGATTGATAAATCAAGATAATCTTTGCAAATATCTATGCCGATATACCTACGACCGGAAATTGCGGCGGCTATTCCCGTTGTCGAACTCCCGCAAAACGGGTCTAAAATCAGGGCATTTTCTAAAGTAGACGATTCGATTATTCGCCGTAAAAGATTTAGCGGTTTTTGTGTTGGGTGTTTGCCGTGGATTTTTTCGCTCGCATGAGGTGTATTTATCGCCCAAACGGAACGCATCTGTTTGCCTTGCTTTTTCAGAAAATCTTCAGGGAAATTCCCTTCACGCATTGCATCGTAGTTGAAAATATGCTTTGCCTTAACGTCTTTAATTGCCCAAATCAAATTTTCATGGCTTGCCGTAAAATACCTGCAACTAAGATTTGGTGATGCATTTGGTTTGAACCAAGTTATGTCGTTGAGTATCTTGAATCCAAGTTGTTGAATAGCATATCCGCATTGAAAAATCGAGTGATATGTTCCAGATACCCATAATGTTCCTTCTGGCTTCAATATTCTACGACACGCCGAAATCCAGCTCTTGTGGAATTCAAAGTCGGCTTCCACTCCATTGCTTTTGTCCCAGTCGCCTTTATTTACAGAGACCGTCTTCCCCGATTGGCAGGTAAATCCACCATTCGACAACATATACGGAGGGTCGGCGAAAACCATATCAACCGAATCCGATGGAATCTCTTTCATTACTTCAAGGCAATCCCCATTTATGAGCCAAAAGTTCCTGCCTTTAAAGTAATATTTCATAGTTCTAAAT
>JAJXPD010000024.1:13477-16976 GCA_021641325.1 Opitutales bacterium | reverse complement strand
GACGACAAAAACGGCTACGACTTCCTCAACGCCACCGCCAGAGTCTTCGGCGGAAGCGGTCAGGCTATTGAAAAATAAAAACAATCAAATACACATATGAAAAAATTGCTTATATTGTTATCCGCGGTTTGCGCGCTGTCGGGTTGCGGTTCCGTTTCGGAATCAGCCTGCCGCAAATCCTCCGAAAATTACGACATTGCGGCGTACGTCTGGCCGGCGTACCACCCCGCGCCCCGCTGGCGGGAGCTCGGAATATTCGCCCACGGCTGCGGGGAATGGCAGAACGTCTACGAGGCAAAACCGAAGCGCGCGGGACACAAACAGCCGATAGAGCCTCTTTGGGGCTACGAAAACGAAGCCGACCCGATTGCCGTGGCGCGGAAAATCGACGCCGCCCTCGCCGCGGGCGTGAACGTATTTATCTACGACTGGTATTGGTACGGAGGCAGGCCTTTCCTCGAAGACGCGCTCAACAAAGGCTTCCTTAAAGCCCCCAACAACGAGCGCATGAAGTTCTACCTGATGTGGGCGAACCACGACGTAGACAAGCTTTGGAACAACAAAGTCGGAGGCAGGGAAAAGTCGGAAATCGTATGGAGTGCCGACGTTTCCTACGGCGAATTTGTGGAAAAGCTCGTTCCGCGCTTCATCGAGTATTTCAAGAAACCCAATTACTATAAAATTGCGGGAAAGCCCGTGTTTGCCGTGTACGACTTGAAAAACCTCATTCGCGGAATGGGCGGTTGCGCAACGGCGAAGCAGGGGCTCGAATATCTCGATTCGGCGGCCGTCAAAGCGGGATTTAAGGGCGTGCATTTATTGCTGAACTGCCCAGCCAAAGAGTATTCCGTCGGCAAGGACAGGGCTATTCCGGGCAATCCGTCGGCGACTCCCGCGGTGGTAGTGAAGTATCTCGGCTTCGAGTCTTTTACGACATACAACTGGGTCAGCGAGTCGTGGTCGGAAAAGACGAAAGCAGAACCAGAATTAACCTACGCGCAGTGGGTTGACCTAAGCACAGCCAAATACGGGGAAATCGCCGCGCGCTATCCCGACGGACAATATTTTCCGCACGTTTCGGTAGGCTGGGACAATAACCCGCGCTACCCCGAATACACGAAACGGATAGTAGGCTCGAATCCCGCCGACTTCGAGCGCGGTTTGCGGATCGCAAAAAAATGGGCGGACGAAAACATCCGCGCGGGCATGCCCAAGCTCATAACGCTCAACGCGTGGAACGAATGGACAGAGGGCTGCTATCTCGAACCGTCAAAGGAGTTCGGGTACGGCTTCCTTAACGCCGTCGCCCGCGTATTCGGCGACTGCGGTCAGGCGAAGTAGGGCGTGCGGCTTCAAAAAAAAGCAAAAGGCGGAATTTTAAATTCCGCCTTTTTTTATTTGCGCGCCCGACTTTTCGGCGGGGTTGGTTTTGCCGCGGGAATGCGCGCAGGGGGCGGAAGCGCGACGCATAGGCAAGCGCGTCGCGCGGGTTAGTCGCCGCCGCCCGACTTCTGCTTGTCGAGCTTGGGGATAATTGTGTCGAGCTGGGTGTCGATATTGTTGAGGACGGGGAGAATCAGGCTGTCTTTGGAGGGCTTCAGGACAAGTCGGGTGGTCTTCATAATGTCGCGGGCGGCGCGGTATTTGTCGGTTTTCAGGAGCGCGTTTACGATGGGAATCGTGATTCCGTCGATTGCGACGGCGGAGTCGTTTCTGAACGCCGAAAGCAGGCGTTTGTATGTGGATACAAGCTTGTCCGCCGAGCCGTCGGCGATGTCTATTTCAAGCTCGGCGCGGGCGAACTCCATTGCGATGTCGGGGCGCAGACTCTTGTTTTTCAGGATAATCGACGTCGAGAGTTTCCGCGCGGCGTTGGGGTTGTTTGCGTCGCGGTAGATTTTCACGAGGCGTCGGCGGAAGTCGGCGTCGGTGTCGGGGTATTTCGAGAACGCCCTCATTGCGCTTTCGTAGGCGGCGCAGATTTCGGCGTTCGGGCGTCCGAGCTTTTCGAGCGAGTCGATGATTGTATTCCATGCGTCGGCGTTGCGCGGGTCTGAGGCAACCGCCGCCTTTGCGCACGCGAGCGATTTTGCGAATTCACCCTTGCCGAAGAAATGCTTTGCGAACGCCTCGTGCATTTCCGACGCCTTGTATTTTGCGCCGTTGCGGAAGCCCTCGCGCAGCGATTCGAGCGCGTGGTCGGTAGCTGTTTTCCACGTCTGCGGGTCGAGCGTCTTGCCCGTCACGAAGCGCGCGTTCTCGTAGCGTCCGACGCCGAAGTTCCACGAGTTCGGCTTCTGCATGTAGCCAACCCACGCGTGGAAGCCGTCGCTGCCCGCGCCCGAAAATATGAACGCGGGAACGCCGCGCGCCTTTGCGACTTCCGAGGTGAAGTAGGCTTGGTCGGTGCAGATTCCGCCGCGGGCTTTGATTGTTTTCAGGCGGTAGTCTTCGCCGTTCCAGTCGAACTCCTTGCGAGAGAGCCTGCCGTGGTCGTATGATATTGACGGATACAATTTGGGTATATTTGTCAGGCTTACCGAGACGCTTTTCTGCGCCCACTCGGCGTCGTCGTCGCTTGCGGGCGACGGCACGAGGTATTTCAGCTCCTCCGCCGAAAGCTTTTCCGTGGGAATGAGGAATTTTCCGCGCTCGCGCATTTCGACGATTTTCGAAAAGCGTTCGAACGGGTCGCGCGGCTCGCGCGGCAGGAGCTTTTCGGAGACCTGCGCGTGCGGCCAGCTTGCGGGCGGGGGAGTGTCGAAGACAACTGCGGTGGCGATTGCAAGCTTGGGGTATTTTGCGAATTTATCGGGGGAGGCGGCGCGGATTTTTTCGAGGATTTCGAACACCCGTGCGGCGTCGTCGTCGGGCGAGAGAATGGACACGAATTCGTCGAGCAGCGCGAAGTTTCCGAGCAGTTCGGCGCGGAGTTCGGGGCTTGCGCTTTTGCCGTATTTTGCGAGCGCGGACAGGTATTTTGCGACGACAAGTTTTTCGTAGGAGGGGGCTGCGTTCGGCGCGTATTCAGCTTCCGCCTCGGCAAAATACTGGCGCGACTTCTTTGCGAGGTCGGGCGAGGCGTCGAAGAACGCCTTTGCGGAGTCTGCGTCGAAAGTCTGGGCGGCGAGCGTCGCCGCCGCAAGCAGCAGGGTTTGGAAAAATCCCGTTTTCTTCATTGTTTTTCGGATTGTTTGTTGGGTAAATGGGGGAGGGCGGCATAAAAAAATGTCTCCCAGAGAGAGACATTTTTACCGTTTGCGGACGGTTTATCAAGCCTGTTTTACGGCGTTTTCGAACTTCCGCGCGAGGTCGTCGAGCAGGGCGTCAAGCTCTTTGCGGGCGGTCTGTTTTGCCGCGTCGAGCTTGTCAGCCGACTCCGCCTTTTCCGCCGCGAACGCGTAGAACTTGATTTTCGGCTCGGTGCCGCTTCCGCGCACCGCGAAGCTGTATCCGTTTTCGAGCGTGTAGAAGAAGAATTTTTCGCGCGGTATGCGGT
>JAJXPD010000024.1:0-13467 GCA_021641325.1 Opitutales bacterium | reverse complement strand
GTATGCGGTCGCCGTCTGCGTCGAAAATTTCGTCCCTGTTGAAGTTCACCGCCTTTGCGACTTTCACTCCCGCGACCTCTTCGAGCGGCTTTTCGTCGAGCATTTTCAGGAACGACTGTATTTCCGCCGAACCCGACGCGCCCTCGCGATAGATGCTTTTGAGGTCTTCAAGGTAGTAGCCGCATTTGAGGTAAATGGAATCGAGGTATTCCTCAACAGTTTTCCCCTGCGATTTCAGGTATGCGAGCATTTCGGAGAACATGATGACCGCCGCGTTTGCGTCCTTGTCGCGCACGGAGTCCGTGCCGAGATATCCGTAGCTTTCCTCGCCGCCGAACACGAAGAAGGTGCTGTGCTTTTGCATGAGGCGCGCGCGTTCGGCGTATCCCCTGTCGGTGCAGTCCGAGCCCGTCGCCTCGACGAGTTCCCTTTCGTACTTGGTGAGCTTGCCGCCTATCCACTTGAAGCCCGTGAGCGTGTTGACGCATTTCAGCCCGTGGATTTCCGCGATTTTATCCTGCAACGGAGTCGTCACAAATGTCTTTACGAGGGCGCATTTTTCGGGGCTTACGATTATGCCCTTCGCCTTCATCTGCGTTGCGCGGTAGTCGGCGAGCAGCGAGCCAATCATGTTGCCCGTAAGGATTTTCACGCCGCCGTCTTTCGTCCTGATTGCCGCGCCCATTCTGTCGGCGTCGGGGTCTGTCGCCATGAGGCATTCCGCGCCGCTTTCCCTCATTTTTGCGATGCCCATCGAGAGCGTTTCGGCGTATTCGGGGTTCGGCTGTTTTACCGTCGGGAAGCGCGGGTCCATGACCATCTGCTCGTCGACGAGAATCGGGTCGAGCCCGAAGTGGCGCATGACCGACGGGCAGAGAGCCGCGCCCGTGCCGTGCACCGCCGTGTAGACGAGCTTCGGCTTGTTGGCCGCCATTACCTCCTTGTCGATAACGCAGTTTTCTATCGACTTCACATAGGCGTCCTCCGACGCCTGCGGAACGGTTTTAACGCCGTCGAGGTCGATTTTCAAAAAGTCGCGAATGTCCTTCCATTCAATCTTGTCTACCTCCTCCACGATTCCCTCCGCGTGGGGCGAGATTACCTGCGCTCCGTCGCCGAAGTAGACCTTGTAGCCGTTGTCGTGCGGCGGGTTGTGGCTCGCCGTGATTACGATTCCCGCCGTCGTTGCGAGGTTGCGCACCGTAAACGACAGCTGCGGCGTGGAGCGCGGGCCGTCGAAGAGGTAGACTTCGCCGCCCATTTTGCGCCACACCGAGGCGCAGAGCTGCGCGAAGTGCGTCGAGAAGTGGCGGACGTCGCAGGCGACGGCGAGCTTGGGCGTGCCGCCGCCGTTTGAGTCGAGAAATTTTTTGCAGTAGTTGAAAAGCCCCATCGTGGCGCGGGCTACGTTGAAGTCGTTCATATAGCTTGCGCCGACCGCCGCGTGTTCGGGCGTGCCCTTGTCGGACACCGTTCCGAGTTCCGCCGAAGCCGACTTTTTGCCGATTGTGCGTCCGCGCATGCCGCCCGTTCCGAACGCGAGCGGTTTGAAAAACCTGTCGTCGATTTCGTCGAAGTCGCCTTTTTTGAAGAGTTCCGCGAGCGATTCCAGCGCCCATTCGGGCAGGAAGTCGTGCGACAGCCATTTTGCCAAATTTTCGGAGCTTGCGGGCAGAATCTTTCCCTGCGCCGCCGCTACGAGTTTTTTGAGTTCTTCGTTTGTTTCAGACATTGTTGTTTTCTTTTTGAATTAAAAAAAACGGGGAATGCCGCATTGCCCGACATTCCCCGAAACGTCAAATTGCCGTCCGTATTTTAGTAGGGAAGCGGGTATTTTTTGCAGAGGTCTTCGGCGATTGCCTTTGCCTTTGCTATTTCCGCTTCGTCTTCGGGCGCGTTCAGAACCGTAACGATTGCCTCGGCGATTCTGTCCATGTCTTCCTCTTTCATGCCGCGGCTTGTAACCGCGGGCGTGCCGAGTCTGATGCCGCTTGCCTTGAAGGGCGAGCGCGTTTCGCCGGGGATTGTGTTTTTGTTCGTCGTGATGTTCGCCTTGTCGAGAGCCGTCTGCGCGTCTTTGCCCGTGAGGTCGGGGTGTTTAATGCGCAGGTCGATGAGCAGCAGGTGGTTGTCCGTGCCGCCCGATACCAGCCCGATGCCGCGTTTCATCAAGCCTTCCGCGAGAGCCTTGGAGTTCTTGACAATCTGCTTCTGGTATTCCTTGAAAGAGTCTTTGAGCGCTTCGCCGAAGCAAACCGCCTTGCCCGCGATGACGTGCATGAGAGGCCCTCCCTGCGTTCCGGGGAAGATTGCCGAGTCGATAGCCTTTGCGTACTGCTCGCGGCACATGATGATGCCGCCGCGCGGGCCTCTGAGGGTCTTGTGGGTGGTTGTCGTCACGAAGTCGCAGAACGGAACGGGCGAGGGGTGCACGCCCGCCGCGACCAAGCCCGCGATGTGCGCGATGTCCGCCATAATCATTGCGCCGCATTTCTTGGCGATTTGCGACATTCTTTCGAAGTCTATTGTGCGCGGGTACGCCGACGCGCCGACCGTGATGAGCTTCGGCTTTTCCGCCATTGCGGTTTCTTCGAGCTTGTCGTAGTCTATATAGCCAGTTTTTTCGTCAACGCCGTAGTTTACTACGTTGTAGAGCATGCCCGAAAGGTTCTTGGGGTGTCCGTGCGAGAGGTGTCCGCCGTGTTCGAGCGACATTGTCAGGATTTTGTCGCCGGGTTGGAGCACCGCCGTGTAGACTGCGATGTTCGCCTGCGAGCCTGAGTGGGGCTGTACGTTTACGTGTTCCGCGCCGAAAAGCTCCTTAGCCCTGTCGATTGCGAGCTGTTCAACGATGTCCACAAATTCGCAGCCGCCGTAGTATCTTTTGCCCGGATAGCCTTCGGCGTATTTGTTTGTGAGGGTCGAGCCCATTGCTTCCATAACCGCGGGGATAACGAAGTTTTCCGAGGCGATGAGTTCGATATGCGTTTGCTGACGGTTGGTTTCGGCCTTGATTGCGTCGAAAACCGCGCTGTCTACTTCTTTGAGGGGAGCTGCTTTGATGGCGTTGTTCATTGTGAAACGTGTTGTGAGCGTTTATTTTTTGTTCCGCGGAATGCGGGAGATTTTGAGATTCCGACTTTGCCGTTTTTTTGCAACTAAAATCTTTAACAATCTTTTTCGAAGTCCATGAATTTTCCGACGCGCCTTTCGTGGCGTCCGCCCTCGAACTGCGTTTCCGCGAAAATCCGCACGAGCCTTTCGGCGAGTTCCGCTGGGACGTATTTTGCGCCCATGCAGATTACGTTTGCGTTGTTGTGCAGGCGCGAGAATTTTGCGCAGTCTTCGTTGTGGCAGAGCGCGGCGCGTATTCCCCGCACCTTGTTCGCGGCTATCGACATTCCGATTCCCGTGGTGCACAGCAGCACGCCGAAGCCGGCGTTGCCCGATTTCACGTCGGCGCAGACTTTTGCGGCGAAGTCGGGGTAGTCTACGCTCGACTTGTCGAAAGTGCCTTCGTCTGTAATTTCGAAGTCGCCGGAGAGCGCGGCGACGAGCGCGTTTTTGAGGTCGATTGCGCCGTGGTCGCAACCTATGCTAAGCTTTTGTTTCATTTTGCAGGTATTTTAAAATTGAGGGTATTGCCGAGACTATTTCGTCGCGCACTTCGGTGTAGTCCGCCAAGTTGCCGCCGTAGGGGTCGAACACGTCTTTGTATTTCGCCTTTTCGCTTAAATCGAGCACCCTGAACAGGCGTTCGGGAAGGTTGCGGAAGCGGCTTTTGAGCGCGTCGATGTGCGACGAGTCCATCGCGAAAATCGCGAACGCCCCGTCCGCGATTTTCTGCGTCATGGCGGTCGAGCGGTAGCCCGAAATGTCGATTCCCACTTTTGCGAGAGCCTCTATCGAGTGCGCGCTCGGCAGCATGCCGTCAACCGTCGATACCCCCGCCGAGCAGATTTCGAGCTTGCGGACTGGGTCGTTTGCGTCGGTCGCGGCGATTGCGTGTTTGAGCAGAGCCTCGCCCATGGGCGAGCGGCAGATGTTGCCCGAACAGACAAAAACCACTTTGTTTCGTTTATCGTCTCCCATTTGGAAAATATAATGCGTATTTTAATTGTGTAAATGTAGTCGGAATATGCGCGGGTTTGCGTACGGTGTCGAGCATTTTTGCGCCTATTCGGCTTCGAGGGTCGCGACGTTTTCGATGTGCCGCGTCTGCGGAAAGAGGTCGAAGGGTTGCAGTTTGAGCAGCCTGTATCCGTGCGAGGCAAGGTACGCGAGGTCGCGCGCCTGCGTGTCGGGACCGCACGAGACGTAGACTATGCGCCGCGGCGCGAACGCCGTGAGCTGTTCGAGGAACGCGGTGTCGCAGCCCGCGCGGGGCGGGTCTATGATTACCGATGTCTCCGCGCCGCCGAATTTTTTTGCCACGCCGTCGAAAATCGTCTCCGCCTTGCCGATGAGGAATTCGCAGTTTTTTATTCCGTTGATTTTTGCGTTGGCGTTCGCGCAGACTATTGCCTTCGAGCTGATTTCCACTCCCGCGACGTTTTCGAATTTCTTCGCCGCCGCCAGCGCGAACACGCCCACCCCGCAGTACGCGTCAACGAGGTTGCGCGAGCCTTCCGCCTCGGAAATCGCGTAGTTTACGAGGTCGGGCAGAATGTGCGGGTTGTTTTGGAAAAATTCGCCCGCGCAGAACTGGTAGGCGATGCCGCCGACGCGTTCGGTGATAATCGCGTTGTTGTCCTGGCAGACGCCCTCTGCGCAGTCGCGCAAAAGGAGCGTTCCGCCGCGGCGCGGGTTCGATTTTTTGATTCGCCCGCGCGCGGCGGGCAGGGCGGCGTTGATTGCGCTCGACGCAATCGGGCACTGCGGAACGTCGACAAGCGCGCTTCTCCTGCCCTGCATGATGAAGCCCACGGGCATTTCGCCGTTGCGCGGGCGTTCGTAGTGGGGCGTGAGCTTCGACCTGTATCCGTACTGCGCGGGCGAGCCGTGCGTCGGCGATACTTCGAAGTCTATCCCTCCGATTCTTTTGACAAGCTCGCGAACCTGCCTGCGCTTCCATTCGAGCTGCGCGGGGTACGCCAAGTGCTGGTACTGGCAGCCGCCGCAAGTGCCGAAGAGCGGGCAGACGGGCTTTACGCGGTCGGGCGACTCTTTCAGCACTTCTACCAAATCGGCCTCCGAAAAGTTTTTGTGGTTTTTGTACACGCGTGCCTTCACGCGTTCGCCGCCGAGCGCGAACGGCACCATGACGACCCAGCCGTCGATGCGTCCCACGCCCGCACCGAGGTTCGTGAGGTCGTCGATGTCAAGCTCGACGATTTCGCGGTACTGGAAGGGTTCGGGTACGAAATTTTTTGGGGGAGTGTCGTGTTTGTTCATAAAAAAGTTGTCAGGACAGTTTTTTATGTTTTCGTATAAGGGCAACACTAAAATATGTCCGACGAATTTATACAGAGCAGACAGAATCCGCGCGTGAAGCTTTTAGACAGGCTGCGCGACAGGGCGGGGCGCAGGAAAACGGGGCTTTTTGCGGTCGAGGGACTGCGCGAGCTTTCGCGCTGCGTCGAAACCGTCGGCGCGGACGAAATTTATTTTTGCCCCGACTTTTTCAAAAGCGGCGAGCATTCGGCGTTTGTCGAAAAACTGCGGGCCGACTCCGAAATTCCGCTCTGCCGGCTGTCGGCGGGCGCGTTCGAAAAAGTCTCGAACCGCGAGGGCTGCGACGGCCTTATCGGCGTCGTAAAGCAGTGGAGTTGCGGGCTGGAAGAGCTGGAGCTTTCGGGCGCGGAGAATCCGACGGTGCTTGTCGCCGATTCAATCGAAAAATCGGGCAACCTCGGCGCGCTTTTGCGCAGCGCCGACGCCCTCTGCGCGGAGGCGGTAATCCTCACAAATTCCGTCTGCGACATTTTCAACCCCGCGGTTGTCCGCGCGTCGCAGGGTGCGCTGTTTTCGGTAAAAGTCGCCGAGGCTACGCCCGCGGAGGCGGCGGAGTGGCTGAAAGTCCGCGGCATAAAAACTTTCGGGGCGCATCTGGGCGCGTCCGACTTCCTCTGGAACGCCGACATGTCCGTTCCCTGCGCGATTGTCGTAGGCTCGGAAAAGGACGGTCTCGGCGATGACTGGAACGGGCTTCTTGATTGCAGGGTGAAAATCCCCATGGGCGGAATTTCCGACAGCATGAACGTAAACGTCGCCGCCGCCCTGTTTTTGTACGAGGCTTTGCGGAGCAAATCCGCGCTTTGAATTTAGGACAACAACAAATAGAAAAATCGCACTATGAAAAAAATACCCGCAATACTCGTTTCGCTCGCAGCAGCATTTTCGGCGTTCGGCGGAGACTCGTCTCCCAAGTTCTTTTCGGGCGTAGACGCCGACTGGGCGAACTGGAAGAATCAGGCATACAACTACGGCTTCGACAAGACGAAAGTTCCCGTCCCGATTTACTTCGACTCGTCGATAATGACGAACTCGACCATTATGGTTCGCGGCAACGACAACTTCAAAAAACGCTGGGGCTTGCACGTTTTCGAGGCGTATGCCCGCGACGACCGCTCGCGCATCACGATGATTTTGAACAAGCACGTCGAGGAAGGGCTGCCCGTCGCGGAGCTTTACTATTACGCGGCGGCGTACGGGCAGGGCTTTTCGGCGTACAACTGGTTCAGGGTAGGCTCGGACGTTCCGTACCACTCGTTCATGTTCGGGCGCGACAAGGCTATTTTCTACGGCGAAGTCGATATGCGCAATCTCTTCGTTCTCGACAATATAGGCAGGGCGGATTTGCTCGACAAAATGCCGCCCGCGGCAGACTGGAAAGCCGAGGCGGAAAAACTCCACCCCCGCGAAAAATTCGAGACGGACAGGGACTGCGAGCACGCCCGCATGGGAGTCATGTACCAGTACGAGCTTAAAATGCTCAAAAAGAAGGCTCTCAAAAACGCCAAGAACGGCGCGATGTTCTACGACAAAGACAACGACATTGTGGTCGTGAAAGTCGGCGGCAAGTGGCGCAAAGTCGTAACGGAAGACCTCCCCGCGGGCGTCTCCTACGACGAATAGCATAGCGTGCGGAAGTCCGACTTCCCTGCGGGGCGCGGAACAAACCCGCGCAAAATGCGGCATTTTGCGTCGCGGAGCGTGTGGGCTTCGCGACGCTTTCTTTTTTATAAGCTTGCAAAGGCGGCGTTCTGAAAAAAAATGTCGGTTTTACGAAAATGAAAATCGGAGTAGAGCAGCTAGACACCCGCGTGGGCGATTTCGAAGGCAACGCGCAAAAGATTTTAACCGCGTGCGAAAAATTCGCCCGCGACGGCGCGGACTTCGCGGTATTTCCAGAATCGGCGGTTTCGGGGTATCCGATAAAGGACCTCGTGTTTTACGGAAAATTCGTGGAAGCCGCGCAGAAAACCCTTGCGGAGCTTGCAAAAAAACTTCCGCTTCCCGCGCTCGTGGGCTGCCCCCGCGCGTGCGGAGACGGCTCGGTGGGCTACCGCAACTCGGCGTACTGGCTCGAAAACGGAAAGGCCGCCGCCGTGTGCGACAAGCATTTGCTGCCCAACTACGGCGCGCTCAACGACGCCCGCAACTTCGATTCGGGCAAGGATTTTTGCGTTGTGGAATTCAAGGGCAAACGCTTGGGAATCACCATTTGCGAAGACATCTGGACTCTCCCGACAATCCCCACCGCCGCCCGCTACGAGTACTTCCCCAAGCCGCTCGACTATTTTGCGGGGGGCGGAAAAATCGACATGCTCGTAAACATTTCGGCAAGCGTCTTTTCGAGCGGCAACGACACCGTGCGCCACAGGGGCGGCCTACTTTGCGAAGTCTCGAAGCTCGTCGGCGCTCCGCTTCTTTGGTGCAACCTTGTGGGCGGCAACGACGAAATTGTTTTCGCGGGCGGGAGCATGTATGTTGACGCTTCGCGCGGAGAGCCGAAGTCGCAGTGCCTTGAAAAATTCGCGGAGGACTGCCGCATTATAGATACCGAAAAAGTGGCGGGCTTCGACGGAGACTCCGCCGACTTCAAGGGCGACGCCGACCTCAAAAAGGCGGTCGTCATGGCTCTGCGCGACTTCGTCGAAAAATGCGCGATAAAGCGCGTGCTCATAGGGCTTAGCGGCGGCATAGACTCCGCGCTTGTGGCGGCTCTGGCGGTCGAGGCTCTGGGCGCGGAGCGCGTAATCGGCGTCTCCATGCCGTCGAAAATTTCGAGCGAACACAGCAAGGGCGACGCCCGCAAGCTCGCCGAAAATTTGGGGATAGAGTTCCACACCGTCTCGATTGCCGAAATCGTCGCGGCGACGGAATCGACCCTCGCTCCGCTGTTTGCGGGTCGCCCGCGCGACGTCACCGAGGAAAACATACAGTCGCGCGCGCGCGGGCTTGTGCTGATGGCGATTTCAAATAAATTCGGCGCGTTGGTTTTGACTACTGGCAACAAGAGCGAATGCGCCGTCGGCTACTGCACCCTCTACGGCGACACCTGCGGCGGCTTCGCCCCGATTTCCGACCTCTACAAGACGGAGGTTTACAGAATTTCGAACCTCATAAACAGGGAGGCGGGGCGCGAAATCATTCCGCAAAACACGATAGACAAACCGCCGTCGGCGGAGCTTCGCCCCGACCAGAAAGACGAGGACTCCCTGCCGCCCTACGACCTCTTCGACGCAATTTTGCGCCTGCACATCGACGAATACATGTCGGTTTCCGAAATCGTCGGGCGCGGCTTCGACAGGGCGGTTGTCGAGGACGTCGCCCGCAAGGTCGCCCGCGCCGAGTACAAGCGCACGCAGTACCCGATTGGCCCGAAAGTTTCGACGGTCGCGTACGCGTCGGACAGAAAAATCCCCGTGGCGTCGCGTCGCGGCATTCAGTAGGCTTTTTATGAACTCGAAAGAACTTTTCGAAGAATCCAAAAAATATCTTGTCGGCGGCGTGAATTCGCCAGTCCGCGCGTTCCGCAGTGTCGGCGGCGAGCCGTTTTTCACGGAGTCGGCGCACGGCGCAAAGCTCCGCACGGCGGACGGCCGCGAGCTTGTCGATTTCGTCTGCACTTGGGGCCCCGCGCTCTTCGGGCACGACCACCCCGTTATCCGCGCGGCGATAGAAAAGGCGCTGCAAAACGGCACGTCGTTCGGCACGCCGTCGGAGGGCGAACTGCAAATGGCAAAGCTCATCAACGCGATGATTCCCTGCGCGGAAATGGTCAGAATGACGAATTCGGGCACGGAGGCAACGATGTCGGCAATCAGGCTCGCGCGGGGATTCACCAAGCGCGACAAGATTGTGAAGTTCGCTGGCTGCTACCACGGGCACGTCGACAGCCTGCTTGTCAAGGCTGGCAGCGGCGCGCTTACTTTCGGCAATCCCGATTCCGCGGGCATTCCCGCCGACCTCGCAAAGCTCACCCTTGTTCTGCCGTTTAACGACGCCGACGCGGTAGACGAATGCTTCGCAAAATACGGCGAAGGAATTGCGTGCATTATCGTTGAGCCGTACCCCGCGAACGTCGGGCTTATTCCGCCGAAAGCGGGCTTCCTGAAACATCTGCGGAGCGTCTGCGACAAATACGGAAGCCTTTTGATTTTCGACGAAGTAATTACCGGCTTCCGCGTCGCCGCAGGCGGAGCGCAGGCTCGCGAGGGCGTTTTGCCCGACCTCTGCGCCCTCGGAAAAATCATAGGCGGCGGGCTTCCCGTCGGCGCGTTCTGCGGACGCCGCGACATCATGGAATACATTGCGCCGCTGGGGCCGGTGTATCAGGCGGGCACGCTCAGCGGCAATCCGCTCGCGATGGCGGCGGGAATCGCGGCTCTTACGCTAATCCGCGAGTCCAATCCCTATGCCGAGCTTGAACGCAAATCGAAGTTCATGGTGGACGCGGTTCGCGCGGCGGCGCAAAAGAAGGGCGTGGCAATCCGGACGCCGATGGCGGCGTCGCTTTTCTCGTTCTTCTTCAATTCCGAGGAGGTCGTAAACTACGACGTCGCGCGGCGTTCCGACACGGGCTTGTACAAAAAATTCTTCAAGGGCTGTCTCGACGGCGGCGTCTATTTTGCGCCGTCGGCTTTCGAAATCTGCTTTATGAGCGACGCCCACACGCAGGACGATTTGGACAGGGCGGCGGAAGTCGTTTCAAAATCCGTTGCGCTTCTTTGACATTTTGCGGCTTTTTCGGCGCGTCGGGCTTCCGTCCGGCGCGTTTTTTGTTGTTGAGAACCGCGTTTTTTGCTAAATGATTTTTTCGAATTAAAACAACAACCTGCACACATTCGGAGGAACTTATGAAGAAGCTTATTTTGATGTTGGCGGCGGCGTCTCTTGCGGCGTCGCCGATTTTCGCCCAGCACGGCGCAAAAACAATGCCGTGGGAACGCAAGGCAAACGCCGCGCAAAAGGGCGAAGCCCCGCTGTCCGACAAGCTCAAATCGCTTTGGGCAGATCCCGTCTTGCAGGAGAAAATCGCCCTCGGAATCGAAAACAACCGCAAGGGAGATTTCTATCTGACGTTTATCGACCAAAAAAAACGCCCCGTGAAAGTGGACAATCTCAAAGTAGAAATGCTTCGGCACGACTTCCTTTTCGGGGCGCAGATTTTCCTGCTCGGCGGCTTCAAAACAGAGGAGGAAAACCGACTCTACGAAAAGCATTTTTTGGAGCTTTTCAACTTCGCCACAGTTCCGTTCTATTGGAAGGCGTACGAGCAGAAGGACGGCGTGTACCAGTTCGCGAAGGACGTTTCCGCCCAGGGAGTGGAGCACCTCTACCGCCGCCCTTCGCAGGACGCAATCGTCGAGTTCTGCAACAAAAACGGGCTTAAAATGAAGGGGCACACCCTTGCGTGGTACATCAACAAATTCGGGCTTCCCGAGTGGACCCCGCGCGAGGGCAAGCTTATCGAAAAGTACATGTGCCGCTACATCGACAAAATCGCCGAACGCTACAATGGCGACATCAACATTTGGGACGTCGCCAACGAGTCGTCCGACACTCAGGACCACTACAAAACTCCCAACTACTTCCCGACCGACCACGTTTTCAAGGCGTTCAAGGAGGCGGAGCGCGCGTTTTCGTACAACAACGAGTTCATCATGAACTACACCACGCCCGTGTGGATGCGCGTCGCCCGCTACCACGAGTACGCCACCGACTACCTGCTGACTTCCGACATTCTCGCGCGGGGCGGCAAGCTCGACATAATCGGGCTTCAGCTCCACTACTTCAAAAAGGCAGACCGCGAAGCCCTCATGGCGGGCGAATCGTGGACGCCCGACGAACTCTTCGACGTGCTCGACACGTTCTCGCGCCTGAACAAGCCAATCCACATCACCGAAATCAGCTTCCCGTGCATGGCGGAGGGCAAAGTCGGCGAGGAAAAGCAGGCGTTCCTCTTCGAGAATTTCTACAAGCTGTGGTTTTCGCACCCGAAAGTCGAGGCAATCACCTACTGGCACTTTGTGGACGGCACCGCGGGCAGCGAGGACGTTTTCAACAGCGGCATTATCCGCCGCGACTTCTCAAAAAAAACCGCCTACGACGTTCTCGACCGCCTCATAAACAAGGAGTGGCGCACGGACCTTTCGTTCGACAAATCCGCCGACGAATTCCACTTCCGCTGCTTCTACGGCACATACAAAGTGTCGTTCGAGCGCAACGGCAAAAAGTACGAGCAAACCGTGATCCTCAACAAAAACGTGCGCAAGCACGCCTACATCACGGTAGAGTAGGCGACTCTTTAAACAGGTCGACTTCCGAAAACGCAAAACTCCGCGCCCGAAATGGAAGCGGAGTTTTTTTTGCGGAGTCTGTCCGCGATTGCGGAAGCCGTTTTGCGCCGCGCCGCCGTCAGCGTTTCGCCGAAAGGCGGCGGAGGGTTGCGTGGTAGTTCATAATCGCGTTTGCGATTGTCGTTGCGATTCTCTGTCTGTATGCGGCGGTCGCCATGTTTTTGCACTCGTAGTTGTTCGATATAAATCCGCATTCGACGAGCGTTGCGGGCATTTTCGGGCTTTTGAGCACCGCGAAGCGCGCGCGTTTCACGCCCCTGTCGGGCGAGCGCGTTGTGTAGTGCAGCGACCTCTGAATGTAGTACGCCAAAAGCTGGTTCCACTCGTCGTTCGAGTGCCCGCCGTACGCGACGTGGTCGGACTTCGACACGCCCCTGCTTGTCGTAGACGGCATTGAGCGCGGCGTCAGCGCGAATGTCTCAATCCCCGAAATCGACGGCGACGCCGCGTTGCAGTGCACGCTTACCATGAGGTCGGCGCGGAGCGCGTTTGCCTTTTTGGGGCGGTCGGCAAGTTCTATAAATTCGTCGCGCGTGCGCGAGTACGACACTTTGTAGCCGTTTTTTTTCAGCTCGCGCCCGAGCCTCAGCGCGATGTCGAGGTTCACCGCCTTTTCGCTGAGTTTGTAGGTTTTGTTGTACGCGCCCCTGTCTTTGCCGCCGTGCCCCGCGTCGATGAAAATGTGGAAGAGCTTGGGCGGCGTGCCGTTGTTTTGCGGAAAGAGAATCGGGATTATCGACTTGAAATAGTCGCGCTTTGCCACGTACAGCATGCCCTTGCTTTCGACAACCGCGTGCCCGAGCCAGACCGTGATTCCGTTCAAGTCCATCGCGCGGGAATTCTTTTCGAAGGTCATGCGCGACGTTTTCCCGAACACCGTCTGCGACTTTTTTGCGACCGTCGTTTTATAGCGCATTCCGCAGAGCTGCGCCAGTTTTGAGACGGGTATATATTCTACGTTTTTTACCCACAACGCGCGCGCGTTCGGAACTGCGAATGCGATACCGAACAGCGTCGCAAAAAATCCGCGTCGTGAGAGCATTTGCTATTCTTCCGAGTCGGAGTCGTCCTCGGCGACTTCGTCGTTTTCGCCCGAATATTTCAGTTTGCGCTGTTTTTGCGGAACGGGCGACATCGAGACGCTTATGTTGCGCCCCATGAGTTTGGGTTCGGCGTCGGGGTGCCCCATGTGCGAAAGTTCCGCGAGGGCGCGTTTAACGGCGTCGAAAGCCTTGTCTTTAAATTCCATTTCGCGCCCCCTCATCATCAGGGTGATTTTGAGCTTGTTGCCCTGAAAGAGGAATTTTTCGGCGTTGCGGATTTTCGTCATGAAGTCGTTCTGCTCAATCATGGGGCGGAGTTTAATCTCCTTGACTTTAACTGCCACGGTCTTGTGCGACTTCTGCTTTTTAGCCTCCTCGTACATGTATTTGCCGTAGTCGAGAATGCGGCAAACGGGCGGTTCGGCGTTGGGGGACACTTCAAGCAGGTCAAGCCCCGCGCGGCGGGCAATCGCGAGCGCGTCGTAGGGCGACATGATTCCGAGCATTGCGCCGTCGGGTCCAATCACCCTGATTTTCGGCGCTCTTATTCTTTCGTTTCTTCTCGGGCCGAAGTTTTTGCCGCCCTTGTAATTGCGTCTGTCTCCGCCCCTGTAAGG
>JAJXPD010000023.1 GCA_021641325.1 Opitutales bacterium | reverse complement strand
GAGCGAGCCCGTGCAGAAGCAGATTGTGTTTGCCTTCGAGGGGCACGCGGCGAACATTTCCTCGAAGTCCTCCACGCGCGAGGCGATTCGCGGCAGGCCGAGCACGGGGAATGGCGGGTCGTCGGGGTGGATTGCGAGAATCGCGCCGACTTCCTCCGCGACGGGAGCTACTTCGTTCAGAAATTCCGCGAGGTTTTCTTTGAGTTTCTGCGGCGTGATTCCGTCGTAGCGGGCGAGCATTTTGCGCACGTCGCCGATTTCAAGCCCCATTTTGCACCCCGGAAAAACGTCGATAATCGAGCGTTCGAAAGCCTTTTTCTGCGCGGCGTCGAGCGATTCGTAAAACGCCTTTGCCTTTTCGACCTGCTCTGGCGTCCGCTCCTCCGCCGCGCCGCCGCGCTTCAAGACGAAGATGTCGAAAGCCGCGAATTGCACGGGGTCGAAGCGCAGGCACTGCGAGCCGTCGGGCAGTTTGTAGTGCAGGTCGGTGCGAATCCAGTCGAGCACGGGCATGAAATTGTAGACGATTTTCGTGATTCCGCACTTCGCAAGATTCCGCAGGCTCTGCTTGTAGTTTTCCGTGTGGCGGCGGAAATCGCCGGAGCGCAGTTTCATGTCCTCAGTGACGGGCAGCGATTCCACGACGCTCCATTCAAGCCCGCAGGCGGCGATTTTCGCCTTGTGCTTTTCGATTTCCTCTACCGTCCACAATTCGCCGTAGGGAATGTGGTGCAGCGACGCAAATACGTCCGTTGCGCCGCTTTGGCGAATGAACGTGAGCGGCACGGGGTCGTTGTCGCCGTACCATCTGAAACCCTCTTTGAGCTTTTGCATTTTTGCGTCCTCCCTATACTCCCGAAAAGCACGAGAACCCGCCGTCGATTGCCATGACCGTTCCCGTCACGAACGACGACGCGTCGGAGCAGAGGTAGTGCACCGCCCCGCAGACTTCGTCGGAGCGTCCGAAACGCGCAAAGGGCGTCGCCTTCACGATGTCCTTGCCGCGCGATGTCAGGCTGCCGTCTTCGTTTGTGAGCAGCGTTCTGTTTTGCTCGCTGAGGAAGAATCCGGGGGCTACCGCGTTGACGCGCACGCCGTCGCCGATTTTTTTTGCAAATTCGACCGCCAGCCACTTCGTGAGGTTGTCTATTGCCGCCTTTGCGTTCGAGTATCCCAGAACGCGCGTTACCGCCTGCTGCGCCGTCATCGACGAGAAGTTGACGATTGAGCCTTTGCCCGTCTTTCTGAAAATTTCGCCGAAGACGAGGGTCGGCAGGAGCGTGCCCTCCATGTTGAGCTTGAAGACGTCCTCCCACGCGGAGAGGTCGAGGTCGAAGAATGTTTTGTCGGGCGGGATAGTAGCTCCCGCGCGGTTGCCGCCCGCGCCGTTTACGAGGCAGTCGAGCGCGCCCCACTTGCCGAGAATTTCGTCCCGCGCGGAAATCAGGTCTGACTTGTTCGTGACGTCGGCGCGGATTGCCGCGCCCTCGCACTTGTTGTCCTTGCAGAATTTTTCGGCGGCGGCGAGCTTTTCGGGGTCGCGCCCTATGAACGCGACTTTCGCCCCGCATTTTGCAAGATGCCTTGCGGTTTCGCCCGCGAGCACGCCCGTCGCGCCCGTTACCGCGATAACCCTGTTTTTAATGTCGAATGGATTTTCCATTATTTGGAGGATTTTTTCATGAATTTGTTGGAGACCGCGACCAGCGCGAGGAAGCCCACGAAAATCGCGGGGCCGGCGTAGCCGAGTTTGTTCCAGAGAACGTAGAGGCTCGCCACCGAGCTTGCCGCCACCGAGCAGCACATGAGCGCGTTCCAGATGGCGCGTTTGCCGCCGCGCGGGGCTTCGCTTCCGAGAATCTTTTTGCTGTTCATTATCACGAGGAACGCTCCGTAGGCAATCGGCAGAAGCACCATCGCGATTACCCCCGCGTGGATTACAAGCCACATCTTTGCGCCCTTGAAGAATACGGAGGCTACCGCGCTGAGGGCAATCAGCATCGAGCCGCAGAGATTCCATTTTGCCGAAGCCCCCTTTCCGAAAATTTCCGCGAAGCAAAGCCCGCAGATAAGCATGTTCATGAGCACCGCGTTGATTGCCATGCCGAGCACGCCAAGCCCGAAAACGTAGCGGGCGACGTCGTCGCCGAGGAGCGGCGCGAGCGTTTCGGAGAGGTTGGAGGCGTCGCGCTTTACGAGCATCGCCGCCATTTTGCGCTCTTCAATCGGGAATGCGTTGCGGACGGCGTCCTTTTGCGCGGGCGGAAGCGCGGCGAATTTGTCCGCGCCCATCGCGTTTCCGATTCTCGAATCGAGCAGCGAAATATAGGGGGCTACGAGGTTCGGGGCGGGTACGATTTCCTTTCCGCCGACGACCGCGGGCTTGAGCTTGCCGTCAACCATTTGCGCCATCGCAAGCCCGTCGGCGGGTTTTGCGTGGAACTGCGAAGCCGACGCGATTACTATGCACGATGTCGCGAGCAGGAACGGAATGAAAAGCCCCGTCGCCAAGTCGAAAATCGCGAGTCCGCGGAAATCCTTGTCCCAGCCCTTTTTGAGCATGGAGTAGGGGAAGAGGAAAGTCATGTTGATGCCGACCGCCATCGCCGCCGCGGAAATCACGACGTCGCGCTGTTGCGATACAATCATGTCGCTCCAAAACTTCTGACCCTCCGCGCCGAGCTGCGAGATGTATTTCATGAAGTCCGCGCTGGGTTCGGAAAGCACCGAGAAGTTCGGCACAAAGCCCGCGAACACCGCCGACCAGTCAATCTTGCCGTTCCACCAGAGGCTGAGCACCACGCCGAAGAAGCATATTACAATCGCCGCGACCGAAAGCTTGATTATCCTTTCGAAGAATTTTACGCCCTTGCCGCCGAACGCGTACATGGAGACCATCGCCGTCGCCAGCGCGAACAGCGCAACCGTGATTCCCACTTCCGTGAGCATCGAGGGCGCGTCGGTCGAAGCCGAGAAATTCTGCGTGATTGCCGCAACCCCCAGCGCAAACTGCGGCATTGCGAACACGAGGCACGCGAGCAGCGAGCCTATCGCCCAGCCGTAGCCCAGAATCGGGCTGATTTGCGAGTTCACGCTCTGCATTGGCTTGTTGTTAATTGAAAGCGTTACGTACGAAATTGCCGCGAGCATTACTATGCCCAGAATCATCGCGGCGGGTTGCAGCCACATGAAGCCGAATCCGCCGAGGACTCCGAGGTAGAGCGCGGAAGCCAGCGACCCGCCTCCGAGTGTCGTCGCGCTTTGGAGCCAGCCGGGGCCCGAAAACTTTGCGAAAGTTGCGATTGTCGCCCATTTGCCGCGTTTGCGGGCTTCGAGTATTTGGGCGCGTTGCGATTCTATTTGTGCGTTCTTCTCTGCCATGGTATTTGTTTTTTTCTAAATTTTGCCTTCCGCCTTCGCCTGCGCCGAGAGCGAAAGCTCCGCCGCCGCGAACGCGTGTTTTTGCGTCATCGCCGTCTCCGTTCCGTCGAGAACGTCGCGGGCGAATTTTCCGAAGAACGGGAATCCGTCGCCGAGGCAGTCCATGCGCTCGACGCCAGTTTTGTTCGCCCAGTAGAGCGTCTGCGGCGGGTTGCCCTCGCGCGAGAAGTCTATGTATTTGCGGATTTCCACATAGCCCTCCGTGCCGAGCACGAAAGTTCTGCCGTCGCCCCACACGGGGAGTCCGTCGGGCGTGAACCAGTCTACTCGGCAGTAGCCCGAAACGCCGTTCGCCATTTCGACCGACGCTTCGCCGAAGTCCTGCAATTCGGGGGTGTCGGGGTTGTCCATGTTGGCGACCCTTGCGAAGTTTACCTTTGCCTCGTCGCAGCCCGAAAATTCGAGGAACTGCTCGAACTGGTGCGAGCCGATGTCGCACAAAATTCCGCCGTATTCGCCGCGCTCGAAAAACCACTTAGGGCGCGCCCGTTTCGAAAGCCTGTGCGGAGCCAAGATGAGCACCTGCAACACGCGCCCGATTCCGCCGCTTTTGATTATCGCGTTCGCGCGTTCGGCGGCTTCGTTGTGGACGCGTTCGGCGTAGTAGGGCATGTATTTAAGCCCCGTCTTCGCGGCGAGAGCGCGCGCTTCGGCGAGCTGTTCGAGGGTCGTGAACGGCGGCTTGTCCACAAAGAAGTTTTTGCCCGCT
The DNA here is from genome assembly GCA_021641325.1 of Opitutales bacterium. Taxonomy (GTDB): domain Bacteria; phylum Verrucomicrobiota; class Verrucomicrobiia; order Opitutales; family Intestinicryptomonadaceae; genus Merdousia. Next base: position 12,848 of record JAJXPD010000023.1, on the reverse strand, counting down.
TCGAGGACGGTTTTGCCCATGTCGAACCTGTGCGCGGGGATTCCCGCGTTGGCGACGAGCCTTACGGACGGGTCGTCCAAAATCTGCCCGAGCGATTCCGCGACCTTTACGTCGGGAAAGCGTTTCAGGAATTCGGCAATGCGCTTTTCGTCGGTATCCCAGACGTATTCGCAGTTCGCGCCCGCGTTGAGCATGCCCTGCGTCATTGCGTAAATGTGTCCGTGGTCGAGCCCGGCGGCGGCGAATTTAAGCTCGCCGTCGGCGACGGTTTTGTCTTTCGCTCCCCCGTCGGGGACGTAGTCGTAGCCCGTTGCGTGTTTCGACATTTTCTGCCTTTCGTTTGCGGGTTGCGTTTATTTGAAGGATTTTTTGAAGTCTACAATCGCGCCCTGACGCGGCTTGTCGCGCAGTTTCGACGACGCGATTTTCCCGTCGAGCATCTTCTTGTATTTCGCGTGGTCGAGCGGGAACGAAACCTCCGAGTCGGTCCACGCCGAAAGCAGCATCGCGTTTGCGAGTTCGAGCGAAAGCTCGCCCTGCGAGGCGTCGAAGTCGAGCCGCCCGTCCGAGTCTATCGCGCGGGCGAAGTTTTTGAGAACGCCGACGTGCTGTTCGCCTTTGCCGTCGAACGTTTCGGTTTCGGTCTTTGTGTCGGGCGAGCCGAACATGTAGAGTGTGTCCCTGGTGTATTCCGAGAGCGAAGAGCCCTCAAAGCGCGTGATTGTAAGCGCGTCGTTTTCCGCCACGACAAACGCCTTGTCGCCCGCGATTTCAAGCCTGTTTGCGCCGGGGTATTCGCCCGTGGAGGTTATGAAAGTCGCGCTCGCGCCGCCTTTGAGGTCGAGGTGGCAGACTACTTCGTCCTCGACTTCGATGTCGTGGTATTTGCCGAATTTGCACCACGCGCGGAGCTTTTCGGGCATTCCGAACGCCCACGCCCAAATGTCGATGTTGTGTATAGACTGGTTGATGAGCGCGCCGCCCGCCTCGCCCTTCCACGTCCCGCGCCACGGGCTCGACTGGAAGTAGATGTCGGGTCTGTACCAGTTCGACATCGTCCACGAAACGCGGTTGATTTTGCCGATTTCGCCGCTGTCGATAAGCTCTTTGATTCGCGCGTAGAGCGGGGTCGTGCGCTGGTTGAGCATGATTGCGCACTTCTTTCCGCATTTTTTTGCAAACTCTTGCAACTCTATTGCGTCCGCCGTGCAGAGGGCGATTGGCTTTTCTACGAGCGTGTGGTAGCCCGCTTCGAGGCACTTTTTTGCGAGCGGATAGTGCGTGAACGATGGGGTCGAAACAATCACCGCGTCGAAGCCGCCGGCGGCGAGCATGTCGTCAAGCTCCTTGTATATTTTAAGCCCCGCATATTTTGGGTCTTCCACGGGGCGCTGCTCGCATGCGCATGCGATTTCCGCTTCGGGGATTTTCCCTCCCATGAGGTTGTCAACATGCATTGAGCCGATGGGGCCCATTCCTATTACCGCAAATCTTACCATAGTTTCGCCTTTTTCTGAATTTATAAAATTTTTACCTCAAACGATTGAGAAAATATTTAAAAATCGCCTTCTTCTGTCAAACATTTTTTTTGCCATGCAACGCGGGCGCGCATTTTGCTTGAAGAAAAACGCCGCGTCTGGTAGTTTTACCCCATGAACAGAGCAATCCACACCATATTGGCCGTTGCGGGCGCATCTATCTTCGCGGCGTTTTCCCGCGCCGCGGAGTATGCGCCGCTTTTCGAAGCGCCCGAAGCGGCGTCGGCGTCGCTAAAATACGGAGGCGAACAGCTTGCGTTCGGCGCGCCCGCCGAAACTCCGCTTGAAGACACTCCCGAATGCGCGGCGAAACGGCTCGTCTACACTTCGCCCGACGGGCTGCTGCAAGTGGAAAGGGAAATCCGCCGATACAAAAAATTTCCGATAACCGAATTCAAAACCACCCTGCGGAACGTTTCGAAAAAATCGGCTTCGAAAAACCTTTCGGACTTATGCGTGTACTCGCTAATCCTGAAAAACAACCCCGACAATATTAAAAGCGACAAGGTGAAAATCCGCAGATTGAAAGGCGCGGCAACTACAATGTTTGACTTCGCCGAAGAAACCGTAGTGCTCGAACGCCGCCCGCAGTCCGACTCCCTTCTGCTCGAAAACAAAACGGGCTACCCCGCGTCGGTCTGGCTTCCCTATTTCGGCGCGGATTTCGACGAGCTAAACGGCGCGCTGTTCGCCGTCGGCGGGTGCGGAAACTGGAGCGCGCTCTTCGAAATAGACAGGCGGAATTTCTCGCTTAAAATCGGCGTTCCCGACTGCGATTTTTCGCTGAATCCCGAAGAGTCGGTAAGTTTGCCGTCGGTGCTCGTAATGCGCCGCCAAAATATGCGCATCGATCGCGCCCAAAACATTTGGCGCAAATTCGTGTTCGAACACAAGACGCCCAAAGACGCCGTCGGCAAGCCCGTTTGCGCCCCTATATATACGAGCATAGGCGGCAACATTCCGACCGAAAAGCTTGTAAACATCGCCGACTTCGCGCGGGTTCACGAGCTGCCGTTTTCGATGTACGGCGTCGACGCGGGTTGGTTCGGCGGCGCGCATGTCCCGAAGAAAAAGGGCGCTTTCGGCGACTGGATGCAAAACGCGGGCGATTGGCGCGTAAACACAAACGTACACCCGCAAAAACTTTTGCCTCTCGCAAAAGCCGCAAACGCGGCGGGAATGAAATTTTCGCTCTGGATTGAAATCGAGCGCGTAATGCCGCAAACGCCGCTCTGGCGCGAACACCCCGAATTTCTTGCGCCATCTCCCGACAACTCCCGCGCCGTCCTCAACTTGGGCGACAAAAACGCATGGAACTACGCGTTCGAAACGCTTTCCAACACCCTCGAAGAAAACGGCGCAGACGTCTGGCGAATGGACTCAAATCTGCCCGCCGACACTATGTCCGCCGCATTCGACCTGCTCGACTCGAAATCTCCGAACCGCAGGGGAATCGGTATGCTCAAGCACGCCGAGGGTGTTCTGAAACTTTGGGACGCGCTCAAACAAAAATATCCGCAAATGCAGTTCGACAACTGCGCAAGCGGCGGCAGGCGGCTCGACTACGAATCGATGTCGCGCACATTCGTCGTGTGGCGTTCCGATTCCCAATGCTGGCGGATAGACGGCGCGGCCGAATCGAACCAAATACAGACTTTCTACCTGTCGTCTTGGTTGCCCTCGCACACGGGCGGCAACGGCGCAAGCCTCGACGACCAATACGCGATGGCAAGCGCGATGAACGCCGGCTTTTTCGTGTCGTCGGGGGCGCTGAAAGATGCGTCGCGGCTTCCGCTTCTCCGCGAATATTTCGGCTGGGCTCAACGCATACGCAAATACATTGCGCGCGATTTTTACAGGCTTACCCAGGCTCCCGAAAACTTCGAAAATTGGTGCGCCTATCAGGGGCACGACCCCGAATCGGGCGGGGGGTTCATTGCGGCATTCCGCCGCCGGCAAAGCCCCGCCGAATTTTTGCGGATTTCCCCGCAGGCAATCGACGAAAACGCAACGTACGAACTGGAATACAAAGACGGTTCGAAGACGAATATTTCGGGCAAAAGCTTCAAAGACCTGCGCATAGACCTGCCCCCGCGCGACTTCCAGTTCGTGTTTTACAGAAAGATGGCCGCGCCCAGATAGCGGAACTCCGTTTGCCGAAACGAAAAAATCGGACAACGGCAAACGCAAAAAATCTCCGCGATAACGGCGGTTTTAAGGGCAATCCTTGCCGCCGCGCCGTCAGTATTCCGAACCGCTTTAAACGCGCAAAACGCTATTGACTTTCCTTTGCGCGTCTGAATTTATTTTTTGAGCAACAAATTGAATGTAAATACAGGGAGTGAATTATATGATGAAAAAAATGATGTTAACAAAACTCTTCGCGCCGCTTGCCGCGCTGTTCGTTTTGCCGTTTGCCGCGTGCGCAAAATCCGAGCCGACAGTAATAACCTACCCCGCGCCCGCGTCGGAAAAGGCGCGGACGAGCTGGAGTGTGAGCGTCAACGGAAAGAACGTGGATATTTACAGGGCGTTGTCGCCGCAGTTCGAGGGCGGCGAGTACTACTTTGCGATGTTCGATTTCGACCGCGACGCCGAAATTACCGTGAAATCCGCCAAGCCCCTCGACAAGGCGGAGTTGTTCCCGAACCGCATAAAGGCGAAAGTCTCTGAAAAGAGCAGGATTGTTTTCGACGTCGCAAAGCCGCCGTTCAGCGCGGTCGTGATTCGCGACGAGCGCAACATGCCGCTTGTAATCTTCGGCAATCCGCTCGAAAAGGACGCGCCGAAAGCGGGCGACAAAAACGTTGTGTACTTCGGCGCGGGCGTGCACACTCCCGACGAAATAAAGCTTTCCGACAACCAGACGCTGTATATCGCGGGTGGGGCTGTCGTGAAGTCGAGGCTTCGGGCGACGGGCAAAAACATCTCCGTTCGCGGGCGCGGAATTTTGAGCGGCGAGCTGTCGGAGCGTTTCAGCACGGGCAACATGCTCGACTTCGATAAATGCGAAAACCTCTCCGTGCGCGACATCGTCTGCAAAGACCCGTCGGGCTGGATGTTCGTCGTGCGGTCGAGCAAAGGCGTGGAAATCGACAACGTAAAGCTCTGCGCCTCGCGCATGATTAACGATGACGCAATCGACCTCTGCAACACTTCCGACGCCTCCATTAAAAACGTCTTCGCCCGCGCCCAGGACGACATCATCGCCGTCAAGGGAATGGGCGGCGCGAAGAGCACCGTAGGCACGGTGATTTCGGGGAAGCCTGCGTTCGGCGCGTTCCTGCCGTGCAAAAATATCTCGATAGAAAACTGCCTGTTCTGGACGGACATAGCCAACATTTTCAGAATCGGCTTCGAGTGCGCCGCGTCGGAAATGGCGGACATCAAAGTGCGCAACATCGACGTGCCGTTCTACGCCGTCAACTGCCGCGACCCGCGGGCATTTTGGTCGAAGGGCATAATCTGGTTGCAGGCGGCAAACGCCATGCCCATGCGCAACGTCTCCTTCGAAAACATCACCGTGCGCTCGAACGGGAACGACATGTGCATGCTTATTGCCAATCCGCGCAAAATCAAGCTTACAATACACGCCGACTCCGACAAGGCGGGCAAGGTTTTCGACTGCTCCCTTAAAAACTTCAAAGTGTACGGCAAAAAGGGCGACTTCAAGGGGACGATTTTCATCGACGGCGTCGACGAAAATTCGTTCGTGAAAAACCTGAGCCTCGAAAACTTCGAATACTTCGGCGAAAAAATCGGCGCGGACTACAAGCATTTCGAGCTCGGCAAAAACAACACGTCGGGAGTTTCGATAAAGTAGGGCGGCGTTTCGGACGCTTTGAATGCGAAGTTTTACGCGAACGCGCGGGTTTTCTCCGCGCGTTTTTTTTGCGTATTGCCTTTTGCTTGATTGCGCAAAAAAAAGCGGAAGCGCAAATTGCGTTCTTCCGCGTTCGGGTATTTTTTGACCTGCGCTATTGCGGTTTTGTAATCGCGGCGATTGCGTCGGCAAGGGCGTCGAGCCGCTTGAAGTCTTCGGGTGTCGGTCGGCCTTTTACCGCAACGGTTTCGAGCTTTTGGGGCTTGATTTGCGTGAACATTGCGTCAATCGGCGCGTCGAGCTTGCCCGCCCAGCCGAGCGAGCCGAACACAGCCGTGAATTTCAGCTTGGGGCGCAGAATGTTTGCAATGTACGCAAGGTAGACCGACTTCGGGTGCGGGCCGTTGAGCACCATCGGAGTGCCGAAGACGATTCCCGCCGCGTCCACAAGCTGTTCGGCGAGTTCGCCCTCGTCGCTTTCCATGAGGTCGGCCTTGACCGCCTGCGCCCCTCGCGAGGCGAGCGCGTTTTCGAGGTAGTCCGCCATGAGCTTTGTGCTGTCGTACATCGAAACGTAGGCTATTACCGCCTTGCATGCGGAGCTTCCGTCCGTCCATTTTCCGTAGAGGTTTTCGATAAATTCTACCGCGTCTTTGCCGGCGTAAACCGGCCCGTGGCTCGGCAGAATCGCCTTCGGGGAAAGTTCTTTCACCTTTGCGAGGTATTTTGCACAGAAGTTTGCGAACGGCATCATGATTTCCGCGTAGTAGCGTTTTGCCGCTTCGGCGAGCTCTGGCGAGAGGTCGGCGAAAAGCCCGTTAGAAGTGTAGTGCGCGCCGAAAAAGTCGCATGTAAAAAGCATGGAGTCTTCTTCGAGGTATGTCAGCATTGTGTCGGGCCAGTGCACCCACGGAGCGGGCATAAACCTCAGCGTTTTGCCGCCGAGGGGCAGCTTCTGCCCGTCGGAAACAGCGCGGATTCTGTCGGCGGGGACGCCGAGCATGTTTTGCAGGTTTTCGGCGCATTTCGCCGTGCAGTAGACCTCCGCGTTCGGGTGGATTTTTAGCAGGGCTGGAATCGCCGCGCTGTGGTCGGGCTCTGCGTGGTTCGAAATGATATAATCTATCTTTGCTCCCGACGCCGCGATGGCTTCGAGGTATCCGTCTTCGAACTTTGCGTAGGTTGTGTCGATGAGCGCGGTTTTGTCCGCGCCGACGACGAGGTATGAGTTGTATGTAGTGCCTTGCGGAAGCGGGACAAGCTGGTCGAAAATTTTGCGCTGCCTGTCGCATGTTCCGCAGAAGAATATTCCTTCCGCGATTTTTTCCATATTCTATTTTCCGACTTTCGCGAAGCTGTCCTTGCCGACTCCGCAGACGGGGCAGACCCAGTCTTCGGGGAGCTTTTCGAACGGAGTGCCCGCGTCGACGCCGTTGTCGGGGTCGCCGACGGCGGGGTCGTAGACATAGCCGCAGACTTCGCATTTGTATTTATCCATGTCGAACCTTTCTGTTTTGTACGGTATTAAAACCGTTGTGTTTGTCGATTTTTTTTAATCGGCAAATTTCGACACGGTTTCAAGGAAACGCGGAAGAAAACGCGCGTTCGACTCTCCCACGCCTTTAAGTTCGAGCGCAGCCTCGCGCGTTTGCGGGCGTTGTTCCGCCATCTGGCGGAGGACTGCGTTGGTGAAAATTCTAAACGGCGGAATCTTCATGCGCGCGCAGAGCGAGAGCCTTACTTTTGCGAGCGCGTCGTAGAGGGCTTGGTCGCCGGTCGAAAGTTCGGGGGAGTCGGAAGCATTCTTTGCGCGGGCTTTGCCTCCGCCCGACTTCTTTTCTGCGAGAATTTTTGCGCGTCCCGTCTTCGACACCCAGCGCGGATACTGCATTTTAAGCTCCGAGACTTCGCCGAGCATTACCGACACCCCGAAGTCCGTAAGCCCCGCGAGCGGGTATTCGCCGTCGAAAATTTCCACAAGCCCCGCTTCAACCATGCGCGAGAACAGCTCGGAGCAGAATTTTGTTCCGTGCTCTTTGAGGATTCCGTATGTCGAAAGCTTGTCGAGACCCGCCGAGAGCAGTTTTTCGTCTTTGCTGCCGAGCATGCACTTCACGATTTTCTCGCGCCCGAAGCGCGGCCGCCATTCGCGCGGGGCGACTTTTACCGACATTCTCGCCACGCAGCTCAACGCCTTGCGAACTTCCATAAGTTCGTATTCGGGCAGCGTTTCAAAAACCTGCGTTTGCGGGGCTTCGCGGCAGACGTCGCACTTGCCGCAAGGCTCGTCGCCGCGCTCTCCGAAGTATTTGAGAATCCACCGCTGGCGGCACTCCTTTGAGTACGCGTAGCGCAGGACGTCCCTGAGCTTTGATTCGTCGCGCCGCCGCTTTTCTTCGAGCATGCCGTCGGGGAAGACGACCGCCGTTTCGTCGGCGTCGGGGCTTAGCAGGCGCGTGCCGCGAACCCTCGACGACGGAACGTCGAAGCGTTCGATGAAGCCGTACCTGCGCAAAATCGAAATCGCGCTCGAAACCGCCATCGAGTTTGCGCCGCTCCCGCCGAATTTCCCGCGCGGCGTCTTCCTCCCGCCCGAAAACCGCGCGATGTCGGCGACTTCTTCGGCAATATTGTCTATCGGCATGAAGCACTCGTTTGCATTGTCGGCGTTTTCGCGCAGAACGCGGTATGTGTTGCGAATGAAAGGCAGGTCTGGGTTTGCGCCCTCTATGAAAAATTCCTGAACGCGCTTGTCGGCGTACATGAGCAGCATTTCGCAGTACGACTCTCCGCCGTCGCGCCCCGCGCGTCCCGACTCCTGATATAGAGCCTCCACGCTCCCCGGAAGCTCGTAGTGGCAGACGAACCTGATGTCGGGGCGGTCGATTCCCATGCCGAACGCGTTTGTGGCGACCGCGACGTCGGTCTTTTTGCCGATGAAATCCTCCTGCGCGATGTCGCGCTCCGAGGGCGTCATTGCGCCGTGGTAGAGCGTGTGCCTTACGCCGTCGCGCCAGAGCGATTCCGACAGAGCCTCCGCGCTCTTGCGCGTTGCGCAGTAGATTATGCCCGACTTGTATTTGTCTATCAGCCCGCAAATCCGCGTAAATTTTTCCGCCTTGCTCGAAACCTCCCTCACGTTGAACGAAAGGTTGGGGCGGGCGAAGCCGGAGACGAACACGGACGGCTCCCGCAGTCTGAGCTGTTCGGCGATGTCCGACTTCACTTCGGGGGTTGCCGTCGCCGTGAACGCCGCGCACACGGGGCGTCCGAGCCTGTCGAGCGTCTCGCCGAGCCGCATGTAGTCGGGACGGAAGTCGTGCCCCCACTGGCTTATGCAGTGCGCCTCGTCCACCGCAAACAGACCTATTTTCACCCTGCCCAACGCCCGCGAAAACGACTGCGCCCTGAACCTTTCGGGCGCGACGTACGCAAGTTTCAGCTCGCCGCGTTCGAGAGCCGCAAGCACTTCGCACTGCTGTTCCCAAGTCTGCGAGCTGTTTATCATCGCCGCAGGAATGCCGCGGGCGGACAGCGCGTCCACCTGGTCTTTCATCAGCGCGATTAGCGGCGAAACCACAAGCGTTATGCCGTCGAGCAGCATTGCGGGCAGCTGGTAGCAGAGGCTTTTGCCGCCGCCCGTGGGCATGATTGCAAGCGTGTCCCTGCCCGACAAAATCGACGCGACGATTTCGTCCTGCGGGCTTCTGAAAGAGTCGTGCCCGAAGTATTTTTTCAGCGCGTCGGTTAAAATTTTGTCCGCCATTGCGATTTTTTGCCGAACAATAAAACAACAGCCCGCTTCCCCTTCAACCTTTTTGGAGTAAAATATTTGACAAACACACGCCGCTGTGAAGACTTTTTAGACATATGGAACCGGTTTCATACATACCCGTATTGGTGCAAATCGTGGTCGCGGTCGGAATGGGCGCGGCGATTGTCGCGGCGAGCCACATTTTCGGACAGCGCGCAAAAACGAACGCCGTAAAAGATTCGGCATACGAATGCGGCAACGCGCCCGAAGGCATACCGCACCCGCGCTTCGGGGCGAGGTTCTATCTGGTTGCAATGCTTTTTGTGGTGTTCGACATCGAAGTGGTCTTCATGCTTCCGCTGGCGATGGCGTATCCCGACCTCGTTTCGGAGAAACTGCCGGTTGCGCTTCCCGTGATGTTCTTCATTGCGCTCATGGCGGCGGGGCTTTTCTACGAAGTCAAAAAAGACGCCCTCAACTGGAACATTCCGAAGTCGAACTAACGCATGCAGCTCGCAAGATTCCTCAAAAAATCCAGAATAATCGACGTAAAGAGCGTCGATTTCAGGGGAGTTTTGACCGAGCTTCTCGCCGCCGTGCCCGACTCCGCTCTGGGTTCGGCGGACAGAAACGCCGTCATGCAGGGGCTTGTGGAGCGCGAGAACGCAATCTCGACGTATCTCGAAAGCGGAATTTGCATGCCGCACATGCGCGTGGAGGGGCTTAAACAAAAATATGTAATCGCGGCGGGACGCTGCGAAAACCCCGTGAAAATCAGGGACAATGAAGAGCCGAAACGGCTTTGCATGGTGTTCCTGCTGCTGTCGAACGACCATGTGGAATCGTACATGGACACGCTTTCGATGTTCGCGAAAATCTTTTCGGCGGATTCCGAGGCGGCCCTGCGCATAAAAAGCGCAAAGGATTTGTCCTCGTTCAGGACGGCGGTTTCGGGGATTTTCGGCAAGCCGCAGTCGGGCGGAGACTCGTCGAAGACCGACAAGCCCACGCGCGAGTTGCGCAAAAAACTTTCGGAGGTCGTAAAAACAAACGACCTCATCATGCGCTCGGCGGTGAAAATCGCAAAAGTTTCGAATTGCTCCACGATTCTCGTGCAGGGAGACACTTTCAAAAACTTCCCCGACCTCTCAAAAGTCTTGGGCGGCTCGCGGGTGGTGGTGGTGAGCGACAACCCGACGCTTCCGATTCCGCCGTCGTGGCAGCTCGTGAACGTCAGGGCGTTTTCGAAGTCGCGCTTTTCGCAGTTGAGGAGCGCGTTGATGATTGGAATCACGCGCGGAATCTTCGGCGTGAAGGAGAAAATCTGCTGTATCGGTGGCGTTCTCGAAAGCGACAAGATTGACACAATCGTAATCCTCGACATCGAAAAGGAATACTCCGACATTTTCATCGGGCAGAAAAACCTTTTGCCCGACGGCGTGAAGCCCGAAGTAATTGAGCGCGTAATAGACATTGCGACGGAGCTTTCGGTGGAGGGGCGCGAGGGCAAGCCCGTCGGCTGCATCTTCGTTATCGGCGACGTTGCAGAGCTTAAACCGCACATCAAACAGCTGATTCTAAACCCGTTCTACGGCTACAAACCCGAAGACCGAAACATTCTAAACCCTTTCATGGACGAAACCGTAAAGGAGTATTCTCTCATCGACGGCGCGTTTATCATCGACGGCGGCGGAATTTTGGAGTCGGCCGGCTCGCTAATCCACACGCCCGACTTCAAGTTGCAGCTCCCCGGCGGGCTGGGCGCGCGCCACGCGGCGGCCTATTCCATTTCGCTCATGGCGAACTGCATTTCGCTTGTGGTTTCGTCGAGCACGGGGCAGATTACGCTTTTCAGACGCGGTCAAATGCTGCCCATTACCGAGAAAAAACGCGAGTGATTCGATTTTTTATATACGCAAATGCCGGCTTTTTCGGAAGTCGGCAAATTTTTTATTATGGAAACAATTATGAAGTATTTTAAGTGGTCGTTTTTCGTCCTTATCTGCGGAATGGTTTTCGCGTTTTGGCGCGGGGAATCCGTGCAGGCGGGGCTTGGCTTTAAGGATTTGATTGCTGCTCTCATCATCAGCGCGCTCGAAGTGAGTCTGTCGTTCGACAACGCCGTTGTCAACGCCGCCAAGCTCGAAAAAATGCCGCCAATCTGGCGCAGACGCTTTCTAACTTGGGGCATTGCGATAGCGGTTTTCGGAATGCGTTTCGTCTTCCCGATTGTGATTGTCGCGGCGTTTTCGGGAATTTCGTGCGGGGCGGTTCTCGACTTGGCTTTGCACAATCCCGACGAGTACGCCGCGCACCTTTCGCACGCCCACGTGGGGATTTCCTCGTTCGGCGGCGCGTTCCTTTTCATGCTGTTTTTCGAGTTCATGTTCGACCGCGAAAAAACGCTCCACTGGATTTCCCCTCTTGAAAAGCCCCTCCACAGGCTCGGCAGATTCAAAATTGCGCCGACCGTTTTGACGCTCGCCGCCCTTTGCGCCGTCCAGTTCTTCATTCCGTCGGACGAAATCAAGATGTCGTTTTTTGCGGGCGTTGCGGGCATCGCGACGCATTTGGCAATCCACGGGGCCAGCGGCAAGCTCGAAAAAATGGCGGCGCAAAAGCACGCGTTTGCGCTCAAACACGCGGGGCTTGCGGCGTTCATATACCTCGAACTGATTGACGCGTCGTTCTCGCTCGACGGCGTGCTTGGTGCGTTTGCTCTCACGAAAGACATCGTGATTATCGCACTCGGGCTTGCGGTGGGCGCGTTTTTCGTGCGCTCCATGACCGTGGTTCTCGTCGAAAAAAAGACGCTCGACAAACTTCTGTACCTCACCCACGGCGCGTATTGGGCGATTGGCTCGCTCGCCGCGCTGATGTTCGTTTCGACCGTCCGCGAAGTCCCCGAAATCATCACGGGGCTTGCGGGCATTGCGCTGATTGCGGCCTCCCTCGTGTCGTCCCTGCGCGCGCCTAAAAAGGCGTAGGGCGGCTCTGGCGACTTTTCCGCTCCGCTTTTTGCGGAATTGCGCGCGGCGCGTTGCCTGCGCAGGCATCGTCCGCCGCGCATGGCGAATTTTGCGGTTTGCATGGCGGAATTTGCGAATGCGCGGGCGGCGTTTTGCGAAATTTTCGCCCGCAAAAAAACGCGCGGCCGTTTTTGCGACTGCGCGTTTTGCAAATTAGAGAATCGAGAACGTAATCGTGATGTGGTGCGGTTCGTTGTCGGGCGGCGGTGTGAGGGAAATCGAGCGCAGAGCCGCGAGAATCGAGTTGTCAACCTCCGCGTTTCCGCTGCTTCTTATAATCCGCAGACCGCTGATTTCGCCGTTTTTGCTTACCCTGAATTCGACTTTTGCGGAGAGGTCGGAGTTTTGCGCGGTAACGGGAATCGCCCAGTTCGATTCCGCCTTGCGCTTGATTTCGCCGATGTACGCGGCGAGCATGTTTTTCATTGCCGCGCTTGTGCCCGCCTTGCCCGAAATGCTTGCGCCGACCTTTGCGATGCTGTCGATGTTGCCCGTCTTTGCGCTGATTTTCCCGACTTTCACTGGCGCCTGCGTGCGCGGCGTCTGCGCGCTTTTGCGCGGTTTTTTCGGTTTTTTTCTATTGTAATCAGCCCACGATATTTTCTGCGGCTTCGGTTCGGGCTTTTTTTCGACCTTCGGCTTTTTCGGGGGCTTGGGCGTAGGCGCGGGTGTGGGTTCTGGCTTCGGCGCTGGCGGGGTAGGCT
>JAJXPD010000022.1:9066-17093 GCA_021641325.1 Opitutales bacterium | reverse complement strand
CCCCTTTCGTTTTCGAGTATGACTCTGCTACGGAACAAACAAGTCCCGCAGGTTCGCGCTACCTACTCGCGCTACCTTGCACGCTGTTCGTAGGGTATACCTTGCTGCTCGCAGAGCGCCGCGCGGCGCGAAAGCTTTACGCGACCCTTGTCGTCAATGCCAATGCACTTGACAATGATTTCGTCGCCAAGCTTGCAAACGTCCTCGGTTTTGTTTACGCGGAAGTCCGCCAACTCGGAGATGTGCACAAGACCCTCCTTGCCGGGAAGACATTCGACAAACGCGCCAAATTCCTTGATGGAGCGCACAATGCCGCGGTATGTCTTGCCGACTTCGATTTCGCCCGTTACAAGCTCGATTTCGGAAACAGCCCTGTTCATGGAGTCCGCGCTGGTTGCGTAGACGAGAACGCGTCCGGGATTGTCGTCGTCGACGTCGATTTGCGCGCCGGAAACTTCGACTATGCGGCGAATGTTCTTGCCTCCGGGGCCGATGAGCATGCCGATTTTGTCGGGGTCGATTTGAAGAGACTTGATGCGGGGAGCGGTGGGTTTCAGCTCGGCGTTCGGCTTTTCGATTTCAGCCTTCATGATGTCGAGAATCTGCATTCTGGTGTCGCGGTTGCGGTAGATTGCCTCCTTTGCGATGTCCATGGGCAGACCCTGAATTTTGAGGTCGAGTTGGAAGCCCGTGATGCCGTTCTTTGTGCCGCAGATTTTGAAGTCCATGTCGCCGAAGTGGTCTTCCGCGCCGATGATGTCGGTGAGAACGACGTGCTTGAGCAGCTTGCCGTTTTCGTCGAAGCGCGTTACCAAGCCGCAGCTGATGCCAGCAACGGGGGTTTCAATCGGAACGCCCGCGTCCATGAGGCTCAGGCAGCCGCCGCAGACGGAAGCCATCGACGTAGAACCGTTCGACTCCATGATTTCGGAGACGACGCGGATTGCGTAGGGGAATTCGTCCTCCGAGGGTAGAACGGGCAGAAGCGAGCGTTCCGCCAGCGCGCCGTGACCGATTTCGCGGCGTCCGGGAGTGCCGAAGCGACCCGTTTCGCCGACCGAGTAAGGCGGGAAGTTGTAGTGCAGAATGAACGACTTTTGCTTTGTGCCTCCCGTGAGTCCGTCAAGCTCCTGAAAGTCCTTGCTCGTGCCGAGGGTGGTCATGACGAGAGCCTGAGTTTCGCCGCGGGTGAAAATCGCGCTTCCGTGAACGCGGGGCAGAACGTTGGTCTTGCACCAAATGGGGCGGAGGTCGGTGTAGGAGCGGCCGTCGCAACGCTTGCCCGCGTCGAGAATGTTTTCGCGGTAGACTTCCTCTTGGAGAACTTCGAACGCCATTTTAATTTGCGCCATGTCGAATTCCTCTTCGCCGATTTTCGCCTTGACGGCTTCGGCGGTTTCGTTCATGAGCGCGTCGACGTCGGCCTGACGCTTGAGCTTGTTGTCCTGGAAGACGGCTTCGAGCAGTCTGCCGCCGACAAAATCCTTGCACATGTCGAGAATTTCGGGCTTGCAGACGACGAGCGGAAATTCCTTTTTCTGCTTGCCGCAGAGCTTTGCAAGCTCCTTTTGCGCGTCGATAATCTTCTGGATTTCCTTCTGCGCAAATTCAAGGGCTTCGACAAAGCGGTCAACGGGAATCTGTTCCGCCGAACCTTCAATCATCATCATTTCGCGCTCGTTGCCGACGTAGATGAGGTCGAGGGTAGAGTCGAGCATTTGCTCGTGCGTGGGGTTTACGACGAACTGGCCGTCGATTTCGCCGAGGCGGATACAGCCGACGGGGCCGTTCCACGGAATGTCGGAAATGAGCATTGCCGCCGACGCGCCGTTTACCATGAGAATGTCGGGCTCGTTAACCATGTCGGCGGAGAGGAGCAGACCGATAACCTGAACTTCGTTCATGAAGCCCTTGGGGAAGAGCGGGCGAAGCGGACGGTCGCAAAGGCGCGAAGTGAGGATTTCCTTTTCGCTCGGACGGCCTTCGCGCTTGAAGTAGCCGCCGGGGAATTTGCCCGCCGCCGAGAAAGTTTCGCGGTAATCGACGGTAAGAGGGAAGAAGTCCTGCCCGTCGCGAAGCGCGCCTGCGGCGGTCGCGTTGACGAGGAGCGTCGTTTCTCCCAAGCTGATTGTGACGGAACCGTTCGCCTGTTTTGCGATTGTTCCCGTCGAGATTGTTATGCCGAGGTCTTTAACCTCTACGCTGTATTTCTGTTCCATTATGTATCTTTCTTATTATTGCCGCGAACGGGTCGGACGTTCAGAGCCGGCGGAGTTCAAAACGGGGAGGCCCCCCCGAAAGGCGTTAAACAAAGACGGGGCAAGCGGTAGAAACGAACTTGCCCCGTCGGATAAAAAACTTAATTTGCAAAACCGCGCAACATTATTTGCGGAGTTTGAGACGCTGGATTATGCTGTTGTAGCGGTCGAGCGAGTGCTTTTTGAGGTAGTCAAGAAGCTTTCTGCGGCGGCTCGTCATAGCGATAAGGCCGCGGCGCGAGTGGAAGTCTTTCTTGTTTGTGGCAAGGTGCGCGGTGAGGTGCGCGATGCGCGCGCTCAGAATCGCGATTTGCACTTCGCAGGAGCCCGTGTCTTTTTCGTCGAGACGGTATTCCTTGATTATCGACGCTTTGTCTACTGTATTGTGGTCTGACATATTTGTTTCTTTCTATTGTTCGCAATTTTTCGGGGGCTTGCTGTCGAAGCCCGCGTTCGCGGCACGTCGCCGAAAAACGCCGTTGAACCCTTTGTTCGAGGGAATTGCGGAACGGTTTGCGATTTGACCAGCCTAAGCCCGACACTTTTAACAGAGAAAAACATCTCCACAAAAAGCCCGAACCACCAATCAAACGCGCCCCACTCTGACGCCAATTCTCAAACAGAATGTAGATAAACTTCAGCCTGACAAGCTTTTTCTTCAAAAAAAACAGACGCAAGGCGCAAAAAAAAAGGAGCTTGAATAAGCCCCTTTTTTTTTGCGAAGGCGTTTTAGCGTCTTCTGCGGCAGACCGCAAAGCCCAAGGCGAGCGCGCCGAAAACCGCCGCCCATTCGGCGGGTTCGGGAATCGCTGTCGAGAGGTATTTGCCGCCGACGCCGTCAACAAGCTTCATGGCGATAATGTCGCCGTTTTTGTCGAGGAACGAGAATTTCTGCCTCTTCACTTGCGTGCCTTGGGTATACGATACGCTCAAAACGCCGTCGTCGGAAATGTCGTACGCTGTAATTGCCGAATCGGCGAGAAAAATGCTGTTGGAAACAAAGTCGTTCAAAACAACCGCTGTTGGAGCGGCGGTATCGGCAATATTTTCGTGCACATACCAAGTGGCGACAGTAAGCACCGCGGAGGAAGCAATGCTCAACTCCGCGCTGGCCGTCTTTCGAAAGTCGAGAACGAAAGTCTGCGAAACATTCAATTCGGCACGAGCCGCTCCCCCCCCAAACGTAAGATACGTGGCCGCAAGCGAGGACGCCGAAATGGCGTTCGCCTGCGACAGAATGAATTCCGCCGAATCGCCCAGCGTGATTTTGTCTGTGCGAACCGTGCCCGAGTCGACGTTGAGAAGCCCGCTGGCCCTGATTACCTTAAAGTCTTTTTTTACGGAATTCATGTCGATAAGACCGCCGTTGAGGACGTTTACGGCTGCGCCCTTTTGGATTTCCAAGGCGTACTGCACGCCGCCTTCCCAACCGCTCGGAATGCTCGGATCGAAAATGAGTTTTGCGTCGGAGCCAATGACGTTGATGGTTTCGCCGTATTTTACGGTAAGAGCCTCTTTTTTGACGACTTCGGAAGTGATGTCTTCGGCGTAGGAAGCACCCGCGAAAATCGCGGAGGCTGCGAGTAGAAGAGAGATTTTTTTCATGTGTCTATGTGTGTAGGTTAATTCGATTTTACAATAATCGATACTATACGGGGTTTGAATTGTCAACTTCATTTTTCAAAAAATCCCCGCCAAAAATAAGGAGGCTTCCGCCCCCCCCTATTCCGAATTGCCCGCGTCCGTCCGCTCCGAACGGCGTCTACGGATTAACTACGTTTACGGGCTTTCCCGCAACCCACGCGGCAAGGTTGTCTCGCGCGATTTTTATCAGACGCTTTCTGGCGGCAAACTTTGTCCACGCCGTGTGCGGCGTAATGCGGCAGTTGGGCGCGCCAATGAGCGGGTTTGACGACGGCGGCGGCTCAACCGACAGCACGTCGACGCCAGCCGCGCCGATTTTCCCGCTTTTGAGGGCGTCGGCGAGAGCCTGCTCGTCGACAAGCCCGCCGCGGCCGGTGTTGATAATCCACGCGCCGTCCTTCATTTTTGCGATGTTTTCTGCGTTTATTATGCGGTCGGTGGAGGCGTTGAGCGGGCAGTTCAGGCTCACGATGTCGGATTTTCCGAAGATGTCGTCGAGGCTTGCGAACGTCGCGTTTGCGTCGGAATCGCCGACTTTAAGGCGCGGCGTGTAGGCGAGCGCGGACATGCCGAACGCCTTTGCAATCCGCGCTACGGCCTTCCCTATCGCGCCGTAGCCGATTATGCCGATTGTAAGCCCCGCAAGCTCGGTGAGGCTGCCGAGGCAGAAGAAAACGTCTTTCGAGCTTGTCCACTCGCCGCGGCAGACCGCCTGCGCGTGGAGTTCGGTCATTTCGGCAATGTTCAAGATGTGGGCGAAGACCGACTGCGCCACGCTGTCGGTGCTGTACGCGGGAATATTCGTGATGTCGATGCCGCGCTCGCGGGCGGCTTTCAAATCGACGTTGTTGTAGCCCGTGGCGAGCACGCCGACGTATTTGAGGTTCGGCAGTTTTGCAAAATGCTCCGCGTTCAGAACGACCTTGTTGGTAAGCACGGCGTCGGCGTCGGCGCAGCGTTCGAGGACGAGCGCGGGCGGGGTTCTGTCGTAGGCGGAGACTTCGGCGATGGCGTCGAGAGAATGCCAGTCGAGGTCGTCGCGCACGCTTGTGAATCCGTCGAGAATTGCAATTTTTTTAATTTTCATATCGCATTTGTTTTCGCGCATAATATAAGCAGAGGATTTGAATTTTTTGCAACAAAATGAAGTATGAATATGTAATTTGGGATTGGAACGGAACGCTGCTCGACGACGCCTCGCTCAGCACCGATATTTTCAACAAAATGTGCCTGCACTTCGGAATCCCGACAATCACGCTCGACACATATCGGCGCGAATTCGGATTTCCCGTAATCAAATTCTACGAGGAGCACGGCTACGATTTCGACAAAATCGACTTCCAGAAAGTGGGGCATTTCTACGTTTCCGAATACAACAAAAGACGCTTCAAGTGCAAGCTCCACAAGGGCGCGGAGGACGCCATGCGCGCGCTCAAAGACGCGGGCTGCCGCCAGAGCATACTCTCGGCGTACGAGCGCAACTTTCTGCTGAAATGCGTGTTGCGCTTCGAGCTGGACAAATACCTCGACTGCGTGTACGGGCTGGACAACGTTCTTGCGGGGTCGAAGATAGACTTGGGGAAATCGCTGATGAAAGAGCTTGGCGCAAAGCCCGAAGAAACGATTATCGTAGGCGATACCGACCACGACAAGGCGGTCGCCGACGCGCTCGGCGCGGACTGCGCCCTCGTGTCGGTTGGGCACATTTGCGGAGAAAACCTGCGCAAGCTTGGCGCGCCCGTGTTCGACTCGCACGCGGAAGTGCTCGCCCACATTCTGTCGGCAAAATAACGCCAGAAACGGGGACGCAACGCCCGACGCGAAATCCGCGGACACGCGCCGACTCCCGCCGCCGATAAATTCCCAAGCGCGGGCAAAGGCGAAGCGTGCCGCACGGAAAACGTCAGGCGTAAAACGCGCTCTCCTCAAAACCTTTCGACGCCCTATCCGACGCGTTCCCGAAGCTACTTTTCGCCGTCAAGCTTGCGGTCGAAATCCGCCTTCGAAATTCCCGTGATTTTCTCGAACACGGCATAGTCGAAATTCGGAAGTTGGAGGGTTTTTGCGATGTCGGCGGGCGCGGCGGATTCGAACGAATCGCGCGGATTGGGCGAATTAAGCCATTTCGGCAGGACGACCTGCGGGGCTTTGAGGTTTTCCACGGGCTTGTCGAACATGTAAAGCGGAGCGTCGCGCGTGTTGAAAAAACCCGCGTTGTAGCTGCCCAAATTCCATTTGCCCGAATTGCGGTTGCCCGCGTTGAAGCTTCCCGAATTTGCGTTCCCCTTATTATAGTGCCCCGAATTGTAGCTGCCGACGTTGCCGTCGCCCGTGTTCGAGTGCCCAATGTTCAGGCTGCCGACGTTCGCGCTGCCGACGTTTTTGTCGCCGACGTTGTCGATGCCCGTGTTGTTGTCGCCCGTGTTGAAGTCGCCCGAATTGAGTTTGCCGGTGTTGCGCTTGCCCAAGTTGCGCTCGCCCGTGTTGAAAGAGCCGATGTTGCGTTCGCCCGTATTCGACTCTCCCAAATTGAAATTTGCGTCGCGCAGAAGCGGCAGAAGCTCTTCGGTGGCGTCGCGCAGAAGGCGGATTCTGCGGCAGCAAATCTGGTCCTCCACGGCGTAGCGGCCCGAGGCGTCCGCGCCGTCTATTTCGACCTCGTAAATCCTCGCGCCCTCCGAATACCACATGTTCCAGTACTTCGACACATAGTAGCCGTCGGACGACATTTTCGCGGAGTCGATTTCGGGAAGCCACGCCCCCGCCTTGCCGTCCTTTGGCAGAAACGGAGTGTAGTCGAAAAGCGTGCATGGCGAAAGCCCTTTTCCGCCCAAAACCTTGTAATATTTGCCGTCCATAAAAAAGAATGGCGAAGTCTTTAAAAAAAAGCTTCAAAAGTCGAAATAAAAATCCATTATAAGAGCCGATTATGATACCCGACATTTTGGCAGAACGCTACGCGTCAAAGGCAATCAAGGACATTTGGAGCGCGGAAGGCAAAATTTTACTCGAACGCAATCTGTGGATTGCGGTCATGAAAGCGCAGAAGGAACTCGGTCTCGACATTCCGCAGGAGGCTATCGACGCCTACGAAAGGGTCAAAACAAATATCCGCGTCGACGAAATCAACAAGCGCGAGAAAATCACGCGGCACGACGTCAAGGCGCGAATCGAGGAATTTTGCGAGCTTGCGGGCTACGAGCATATCCACAAGGGAATGACCAGCCGCGACCTCACCGAATGCGTGGAACAGCTGCAAATTTACGAATCGCTGAAAATAGTGCGCACAAAGGCGGTAGCCGCGCTCTACCTGCTTTCGAAAACCGCCCGCAAACACAAGGCGACGGTGCTGGCGGCGCGAACCCACAACGTCATAGCCCAGCTTACGACTTTCGGGAAACGCCTCGCCGAATTCGGAGAGGACACCCTCAGTGCAATACAAAACATCGACGCGCTCATCGACAGCTACCCCGTCCGCGGACTTAAAGGCGCGGTCGGCACGCAGCTCGACCAGCTTACGCTCTTCGACGGCGACGCGTCGAAAGCCCTCGCGCTCGACGAAAAAATCAGAAAGCACCTCGGAATAAACCACTGCATCGGCGCGACGGGGCAGGTCTACCCCCGCACGCTCGACTTCGAATGCGTCTCGCGCCTCTACCAGCTCGGCTCTGGGGCGTCGTCTTTCGCGAAAACGCTGAGAATCATGGCGGGCGCGGAACTGGCGAGCGAGGGCTTCGCAAAGGGGCAGACAGGCTCTTCGGCAATGCCGCACAAAATGAACTCGCGCAGCTGCGAGCGCATAAACGGCTTCCACGTAATTCTGCGCGGCTTCATGGAAATGGCGGCGTCGCTTTCGGGCGACCAGTGGAACGAGGGCGACGTGTCGTGCTCGGTGGTGCGCAGAGTCGCCCTGCCCGACTCGTTCTTCGCAATCGACGGGCTGCTCGAAACTTTCATCACAGTGCTCAACCAGATGGTGGTAAACACGGCGGTCATCGCCGCGGAATGCCGCAAATACATGCCCTTTCTGCTGACGACAACCATCATGATGAACGCCGTCAAAAAGGGATTGGGACGCGAAGACGCCCACGAGATTATCAAGGAACACGCGGTGGCTACTGCAAA
>JAJXPD010000022.1:7331-9056 GCA_021641325.1 Opitutales bacterium | reverse complement strand
CAAACGACCTCCGCGCGGGCAAAATCGCCGAAAACGACCTGCTAAAACGCCTTGCGGAAGACCCCCGCATGCCGCTCGACGCCGCGGAACTCGCAGAAATCGAGAGGGTCGGAAGCGCGGCGACGGGCATGGCGGAAGTCCAAACGGAGGATTTCTGCGACCGCGCCGACAGCCTCGCCGACAAATATCCCGAAGCGAAGTCGTACGCGCCCGCCCCGATTCTCTGAGGACATGTTCAAACTTCTGAAAACTTCGGACAAGTCGCGCGCCCGCCGCGCGACGCTCGCGACAGCCCACGGCGACGTGCAGACGCCCGTGTTCATGGCGGTCGGCACGCAGGCTACGGTGAAGTCGCTCACGCCGCAACAGGTGGAGGAGACGGGGGCGCAGATAATTCTCGGCAACACATACCACCTGAATATCCGCCCGACCTCCGAACTCATAGCGCGCTTCGGGGGGCTTCACGAATTCATGAAGTGGCGCAAGCCCATTCTTACAGACAGCGGCGGATTTCAGGCGTTCAGCCTCTCGAAGCTCAGAAAAATCACGGAGGAGGGAATTTCGTTCAACTCGCACCTCGACGGCAAAAAGCTCTTCATCTCGCCCGAATCGTGCATGGGAATTCAGCGCAATTTGGGCTCGGACATCTGCATGGTGCTCGACGAGTGCATACCCTACCCCTGCGAGCGACGCGCCTGCGTGAAGTCGGTGGAGCGCACAATACGCTGGGCGAAAAGGTGCAGGGACGAATACGAAAGGCTCGGAATGCCCGCCGACGGAATACTGTCGTTTGCAATCGCGCAGGGCGGCTGCTACGACGACATTCGCGCCGACTGCTCGAAGCGCATTGCCGAGCTTGATTTTCCCGGCTACGCAATCGGCGGGGTGTCGGTCGGCGAACCCGAACCCGCAATGCTCGAACAGGTGGACGTCTGCGCCCAAAACCTGCCCGCCGAAAAGCCGCGCTACGTCATGGGCGTAGGCACGCCGCCGCAAATCCTCAAAATGATTGCCCTCGGCGCGGACATGTTCGACTGCGTAATGCCCACAAGGCTAGCCCGCCACGCGTGCGCGTTCACGCTCGACGGCGAAATAAACCTCAAAAACGCGCGTTTCGCGGAAGACCCGTCGCCGCTCGACCCAGAAATAGACAGCTACGCGTCGCAGTTTTCGCGCGCGTACATAAGGCATTTGGTGAAGGCGAACGAAATGCTCGCATGCACGCTCGTTTCGATACACAACATAAGATTTTTCCAAATACTCACCGAGCAGGCCCGCAAACACATCGAAAACGGCGACTTCGAAGGGTGGAGCGCGGCATGGATTGCGCGATACGAAAGGGAAAGCAAAAAATGAACATCACACTGATGAAAGAGTTTGACCGCGCCGCGCTCGCGGGGGTCGATTTCGAATTCTCGTACGCGGACACATACGCCCGCATTATCAAGGCGCGGGACGCCCTGCCGCACGCCGAAGGCGAGCGGAAAATAGCGGTGTTTGCCGAAAACTCGCCGCAGTGGGTGTTCGCGCTCTACGGAGCGTGGCTCGACGGCGCGACGGTCGTTCCAATCGACGCGAAGTCGAACGCGGAGGAAGCGGCGTTCATCTTGTCGGACGCGGAGCCCGACGCCGTCTGCGTCGGGCGCGAAAACCTCGACACCGCGCGGGAGGCTGTCGAAAAATCGGGGAACCGCGCAAAAATCGTCGTGCTTGAAGACCTCTTCG
>JAJXPD010000022.1:0-7321 GCA_021641325.1 Opitutales bacterium | reverse complement strand
CGAGGGAGAGCTTCCCAAGCCCGAATCGCGCAACTGGAAAATCGAGCGCGACTCCGACGCCCTCGCGCTGATTGTCTACACGTCTGGCACGACGGGCAACCCCAAGGGCGTAATGCTCACATTCGGCAACATGTACGCAAACATGAGAGCCGTCTACGACGCCCGATACTATTTCGACGGAATACGCGTGCTCGCGCTCCTGCCGTTCCACCACATTCTGCCGCTCATGGGCACGCTCGTAATGCCGCTTTCGATAGGCGGCAGGCTGTCTTTCCCGAAATCGCTCTCGCCCTCCGACATCGGCGAGGTGCTTCAAAAATATCCCGTAGACATGATTATCAGCGTGCCGCGCTTCTACGAGCTTTTGCACGCAAACATCATGGCGAAAATCAGGCAGTCGAAAATTGCGTCGGCGCTTTTCAACGCGGCGAAGCTCGCAAACAGCCCCAAACTTTCGCGCCTGCTCTTCGGAGCGATTCAAAAGAAATTCGGCGGAGAGGTAAAATTCTGGATTTCGGGAGGCGCGGCTCTCGACAAGCGCATTTGGCGCGACCTCGACGTGCTTGGCTTCGGTATCCGCGAAGGCTACGGAATGACCGAATGCGCCCCCATTATCGCATTCCCGCGAATCGGCAGAATCAGGGTAGGCTCGCCGGGGGAGGCGTTGCCCGGAATCGAAATCAGAATTGTCGAGGGCGAGATTATCGTGCGCGGCGACAATGTAACGCGGGGCTACTACAAACGCCCCGAAGAGACGGCGGAATCAATCAAAAACGGCTGGCTCTACACGGGAGACCTCGGATACCTCGACGAAAACGGATACCTTTTCATCACGGGTCGCCGCAAGGAAATCATAGTGCTTCCCAACGGCAAAAACATCAACCCCGCCGAAATGGAAACGCAGCTCAAACGCCAAAGCGGCGACGAGCTTCTCGAAGCGGGAATCCTTATGTACGACAACATGTTGCAGGCGGTAATCAGGGTGTCGCCCGAAATGATTTCCGCAATGGGGAAGGAGGGCGCGGAGGAACACGTCCGCAACGACTTTATCCTGCCCTACAACCGCGCGGCGGCGTCGTACAAGCGCATCATAAAATTCGTGCTGACAACAGACGAACTTCCGCGCACGCGCGTGGGCAAGCTCAAACGCCACCTGTTGCCGACATACATCGAAAGCCGAAACCTCGCCGAGCCGCAAACCGCGCGCCCTGAGCCGGACTCCGAAACATACCGCGAGCTTAAATGCGTCCTCGCCGACCAAATCTCCCTGCCCGTGCGCCCCGACGCCCACATGGAAATGGACTTGGGGCTGGATTCTCTCGGAAAAATCGCAATCCAGTGCTACGTCAAGGAAAACTACGGCGTTGAGGTCGGCGAGCGCGACTTCGAAAAGCACCCGTCCCTGCGCGAGTTCGCAAAACTCGTCGACGACAACCGCGACAATTCGTTCGAGAACCAGTCGAAAAACATAACGTGGTCGGACATAATCAAAAGCGAGCCGTTCCCGACGCTCCCCAAGCCCAACTTCTTCCACTTCCTGTCAATCGACATTTTCAGGACTTTCGCGCGGCTCTTCTACAAAGTGTCGTTCGAGGGGCTCGAAAACATCGCGACCGACAAGCCCGTAATCATAGCTCCCAACCACCAGAGCTATCTCGACGGGCTTTTTGTCGTGCTGCCGTTCTCGAAAACGCAAATCTACAAAACCTACTTCTTCGCGAAAGTCCGCAACATTATAAAAAGCGGCTGGATAAAGAACTACGCCAACCGCAGCAACGTAATTGTGATGGACATCAACGACAACGTGATTGAGGCGGTGCGCAAGCTCGCCGAGGCGGTGCGCGAGGGCAACAGAATTGTGGTATTCCCCGAAGGCACGCGCACGAAAGACGGCGCAGTTGCGGAGTTCAAACAGACTTTCGCGATTATCGCAAAGGAAATGGGAGTGGCGGTCGTGCCTGTGGCGATTACGGGCGCGTTCGAAGCGGTGAAATCGAACGCAACGCTCCCGACTTTCGGCGCAAAAATAGGAGTCCGCTACCTGCCGCCAATGACCGCAAACGAAGGCGAGCCCTACGCCGACTTCGCCGCGCGGGTCAAGACGGAGGTAGAAAACGCCTGCAAGCGGGGGAAATAGGACATGGAAAGGACAATCGCATTTTGCAGGCAAAACGGCTCGCAAGTCTACGTCTACAACGAAAAGAACGCGCTGCTGTTCACGAAAATCGGCACGCTCGTAGGCTACACGTCGGCGACGGTTTCCGTGAAAAGAGGCATGCGCACATACGTCTACGACGCCCGCGGCTCGCTTAAATTTTCGAGGGCATAAGCCGCCCCGCGCAGGAATCGCCGCGCCCTGCCCGCAGCGCTCAAAACCGAGCGCGGAGAATTGGAGGCAAAATTCCGAGCGGAACGCGCGCGGCGGGCTGACGCGGAAAATTCAAAGCCGAACGAAACGTCCCCGCAAAGCAACCCCGCAAATTCGACGCGGCGCAAACCGCTACTTCGGCTGCGGGCGACATCAAAAGGCGCAAAAAAACGCCGCATTCGCAAACAGCGGGCGCGGCGTTTTTTTGTTTTGCGGAAAATCAGAGCAGTTTGATTTTCAGGTCGGCTAGCATTTCCTCCGTGATTGCGTCAGCCTCTTTTATAGTGCCGCGCCGCGCGAGCAAAACGCCCATTCTGCGGTGTCCGTCAACGCTCGGCTTGCCGAAAAGGCGCATGTCGGTAAGCGGGCGCGAAAGAACCTTTTCCAAGCCCGAATATTCAAGCATGTCCGACTTTCCCTCCACGACGACCGCCCTGCTTGCCGACGCCCCGTAGTTTTCGATTTTCGCAATCGGAATGCCCAAAATTGCGCGGGCGTGCAACGCGAACTGCGAAAAGTTTTGCGAAATCATCGTGACCATGCCCGTGTCGTGCGGACGCGGCGAGACTTCGCTGAACAGAACTTCGTCGCCCCTGACGAACATCTCGACGCCGAAAATTCCGTATCCACCGAGCGCGTCGGTAATTTTCTTTGCGCATTCCCGCGCGGCTTCGAGAGCCTTTTGCGACATCGGGTACGGCTGCCAGCTCTGGCGGTAGTCGCCGTCAACCTGCCTGTGCCCTATCGGCTCGCAGAACGAAGTTCCGCCGCTGTGGCGTACGGTAAGCAGAGTAATTTCGTAGTCGAAATCCACAAAGCCCTCGACAATCACGCGCCCGCCGCCCGCGCGGCCGCCCGACTGCGAATACTCCCACGCATGCTCGACGTCGGCCGCCGAGCGCACAACGCTCTGCCCGTGCCCCGACGAGCTCATGATGGGCTTCACAACGCAGGGCATGCCGATTTTTTCCAACGCGGCGTCGAACTCCGCGCGTGTGGAGGCGAACGCGTAAGGCGACGTTTTCAGCCCGACTGTTTCGGCGGCGAGCGTGCGTATGCCCTCGCGGTTCATTGTGAGGTTGACCGCCCTGGCGGTCGGCACGACATTGAATCCGCGGGCTTCGAGTTCGATCAGTTTGGAGGTAGCAATCGCCTCGACTTCGGGAATGATGTAGTCGGGCTTTTCGGAAAGGACGAGTTCTTCGAGCGCGTCGGCGTCGAGCATTGAAATTACATGCGAGCGGTCGGCGACCTGCATTGCGGGGGCGTCGGCGTACCTGTCAACGGCTATGACCTCCACGCCGAGGCGTTTCAGCTCAATCGCCACCTCCCTGCCCAATTCGCCGCTGCCGAGCAGCATTGCCTTTGTGGAATTGGATTTGTACGGCGTTCCGATTTTCGTCATGATAATTCTCCTTTGTTTTTATTTGCGAATGATAAAACCGCGTTTTCGACCTGCGCGACCGAAACCCCGCGCACGTCTCCGCCGCCCTGCAAGGGACAGCCATCTGGAACGATTTCGACATGCGGGGCGTCGAAAGCGAAGCCGTTTCTGAGCGGATTCGTCGCGCCGTAAATCGCGACGGTTTCAAGCCCAAGGGCGTTTGCGATGTGGAGCTCGTTGCAGTCGGTGCCGACGGCGAGCGTGCATTCGGCGATTTTTTCGACGCTCGCGGCGGTGTCGAGCTTCCCCGCGAAGTTTTCGATTTCGGCGAACTCGGCGCATTTCGCGATTTCGAACGCCGTGCGCGAGTCCGACTCTCCGCCGAATACCGCGAACTTCGCGGCGGGAAGCTTAGCCGAAAGCGACTTCACAAGAGCGCACCATTTTTCCGAACTCCACGCATGCCCGCCCTCTCCGCCGCACAGCACGGCAATCCGCAAACCGCCCGACTTCGGTTTTCCGAACGGCTCGAGCGGGGAATAGTCAGGCTCGCCGCGAAGCCCGAACTTCCGCATGAACGCGAGGTATTCGAGCGCGACGTGCTCTGCCGACTGCGCGGCGTCGGGCGAATAGACGCCTTTCATGAAAAATCTGCGGCGCGACGAGCGCAACGCCAGACGGAAGTCTGCCCGCATGAGCAAAGACTGGAAGTCGTCTGCAAAGGAGTCGGGGAAGACGAGGTGGACATCGGGATAGCGTTCGTAGAAGCGGCGGAACGCGCGGGCGCGGGCGAAAAATCCGTCGGCGCGGTCGGGCACGGAAATCACTTCGTCGGCAACGCCCATGAGCCGCACGAGAACCGCGTACTTGTTTTGCACAAGCAGCGAAACCGCAGCGTCGGGGCGCGACTTCCTAAGCTGGCGCACGAGCGGCAAAAGCGCAAGCGTGTTGCGGAAGGAGTCGGGCGGGGTTATGAAAATGCGCGTGTTGCGCGGAAGCTCGGCACGCTCCGCGAGTTTCAGCGCGATGTCGAGTGTTTCGCCGCCAAGCTCCAAGCCGAGCGCGTGCATGGCGGGGCGCGTAGACCACTGCCAGCGGCGGTGCAGCCAAAGCCAGTCGTACCGCGCGACGGGGTCGGAGCGGAGTTTTTCGGTAAGCCACGCGTCGCCCTCGGCGGTAATCTCCTCCTTGGTTTTGCCCTTGAAATAAACGCCGTCTATGCGCGACCTCCAAAAGCCCGTGCGGGTTGCCCAAAACGCGGCGCAGTCCGCCTTTCCGCTCTCTACGAGAATACCCGGAAGTTCGGTCGTCGTGCAGATTCTGTCGAGCAGAAGCGAACGCGCCCCGTGGTAAGTTTTCTGGTCGAAAAGCACCGCCACGCAGCCCTCCGCGCGGAGGAATTTCACGGCGGCAAAAAGCCCTTTCTTGCGCGAGAGAAGCTCAACCCCGAACCGCTGGCGGCTCGACTTCACCCAGCTTTCGAGCGCGGGGCTGTCGAAGGGGCGGTAGAAAACGCCAGTCGGCGGTGTTTTTTTGCCGGTGAGAACGGGGAACATCGTGATGGTTTCCATCATCGCGAAATGCGGAATCATCAGAACCGTCGCGCGGTGTTTCGAGCCGAGCTTTTCAAGTTCCGACAAAACGAAGCCGCTAACCGAAATGCGCGAGCGCAGGTTTTCGTTCGAAAGGTGCGGACTCGCCAGCACGAACAGAGCCATCTCGACCATTCGCCTGCAAGACTCGAACGCGATTTTCCGCCGCTCGGCGCGGGGCATGTCGGGGAAAGCGTGCAATATGTTAGAATGCGCAACCCTGATTCTGCCGAAGGGGCACGAATAAATAAGCCAGCCCACGGAAACG
The DNA here is from genome assembly GCA_021641325.1 of Opitutales bacterium. GTDB lineage: Bacteria > Verrucomicrobiota > Verrucomicrobiia > Opitutales > Intestinicryptomonadaceae > Merdousia. The sequence goes on along the minus strand of JAJXPD010000022.1, from coordinate 1,709 downwards.
CAAAGCGCGTTCGCCAACCATTCGGGCATCGCCGCAATGCCACGCCCCAAAACTGAAAGCACAAACTTCATTTTCTCCCCCCACCCTACACAATCGGGCAAAAAAAGCAAAGTAAATTACGCCGCCCGCGACGCCCGAAGCAGCCCCAGAATAAAGCGGAACCGCCGCCGCAAGAGTTTCCGCCGTAAAATATTGACATTTCGCGCCTCTTCCAACATTTGCATTATAATGACAATTTCGGAAGAGAATTCAAAGGCCGTAAATGTGCTAAAATACATATTGGCGATTCTTGTCGTGTTCATACACATACCCGCCGAGACGCGCAACGACCCCGTTTATAACGGTTTTGTCGCAAACATCACGCGGACAGCCGTCCCGTTTTTCTTTGCCATATCGGGTTTTTTCGCCGCGAACAAGCAATACGGAACTCTGCTAAAAAGCAGGTTTTTTTCGCTCGTTGCGACAATGGTGATATGGGATATCGTATGCTTCGCGCTGATATTCCCGCTGACATGCCAAAAACCCGAACTGTCGAAAACAGCCTTTTATATAAGGTGGATTTTGGGCTTTTCGACAACTCCGACAGACATGCCGCTGTGGTATCTCAGAAACCTCTTCGTTATGGTTGCAATCAGCCCGGTGATATCGCTCCTTGCCGTGCGCTTCCGAAACGCCCTAAAATGCCTAATCCTCCTCGGAATCCCAGCGTTTGTATTCGCCGACACCGCCGCAATGACGCTTCATGTCTCCCCGTGCTACTACAATATGGCGGTGCAGTCGGCGGTGTTTTTCTCGGCGGGAATGTACGCCGCGCTAAATGAAGTTCGAATTGAAACCGAAGGAAAGTTTTTGCGCGCGGCAACGGCGTGTTTCTGCATAACATGCGCAGGGTATTTCCTCGCGGAAAACGAAACAATCAAAAGCGCATTCTCTCAAACCTCGGCTTTGCTCTTCGCCGTCCCCGCATTCCGGCTCGCTAAATCAATCGGGCGAAAGATGCCGGCTGGACGCGCAAAATATCTGGCAAAACTTTCGTTGTTCATATTTGTTTCGCACTATATTTTCGCATGCGCATACTCGAAGTGGATAGAGCCGCACTGCGCGGGATTCGAGGGAAGCGCGGTATCGGTTGCGTACATTGCGTGCGTGGTTGCCCTATTATCCTATGCCTACGGCTTCATTCCCGACAAGTGCAAACGCATTTTGCGGATATAGGCGTTCGGGCAAAATAAAACACCGCCTCCAAGCGGCAAGCGCGGAGTCAGCGCATGCGGGCGCGAAAAAACCTCCCGCGCGGGAGGTTTTGCGTTTTGCGGAATTCGAGCCTGCAATGCTATCTTTTCATCTGCGCCGCAAGCGACGAGACGAAGTCCGCCGCTGCGTCCAACGCCGCCGCCTCGCCGCGTTCGACGTATGTCTTGTACGCCAAATCCACGAACTTGCTGCCCACAACGACAGCGTCCGCGCTCTCCGCCGCCGCGTGCGCCATTTCGGGGTTCGAGATTCCGAAGCCCGCCGCCACTGGCAAAACCGACGCCTTGCGGACTTCCGCGAGCCTTGCGGCAATGCCCTCTGGCAATGCCCCGCGCGCGCCCGTTACGCCCGCCACGGTTACGTAATAAAGGAAGCCCGCGCCCTTTTCCGAAATCTTCCGAATGCGGTCGGGCGACGACGTCGGAGCCGCGAGCGGTATGAACTCTATCCCTTTC
>JAJXPD010000021.1:1223-17184 GCA_021641325.1 Opitutales bacterium | reverse complement strand
TATTCGAAGGCTGCTGCTGACGGGAAATTTGCGCGTCTTGCGCTTGCAAAGTCCGACAGCGGCACATTGTACTTTTCGGGCGGCTCGGCTTCGGCGACTCCCAGCCTCGCTTTCGATACGCTCTCGGTGCTCTTCAAAACCGACTTCGACTTTTCCGTCGAGCAGACAAGCCCCGTTTTCTTCCCGTTCTACGTCGGCAAGACAACGCTCGGCAAATTCATACACGTCCAGTACGGCAACAACAACACGCTCCGTGCCTTGATAAACGGCGTAATCGTGGGGCTTTTCAACAGAGCCGACATCGCCGCTCTCGTCGGCGACGGACTCAATGCCCTTGCGTTCGTTTTCAAAAAACTTTCCGACGGCAACATTCAAACTTCGCTTTTCGTCAACGGCGTCGGAGTGCAAAACCGCGCGACCGCAACGGCGGAGTATCCCGCGCTCGACAGCTTTCTATCGATTAACAAATGGGGCACGGCGAACGTCTACGCGGGCACGGTCGGCTACTCCGATTTCCGCGTTTTAAACTTCGACGTCTCCGCAACCGACGCCCCGTACTCGCTTGCCGACTACCAAGCGGGCAAGCGGCTTCCGCCGTTTTTAAGCGGGGGTGTCTACATTAAAAGCAATCCCGACGTGGTGGCGCAATCGATGCCCTCGGCGGGCAACATCGGGCAGACAACGCAGGGCACACTTGCAAAGTCCGACAACGGCTACACGCTCACCCTCACGTCCGCCGCAACCCGCCGTTTTTGGTTTAGACTCGACAAAAAGTATCCCGCAGGCACTTGGTTTAGAGTCCGCCGCGGTGCGCTCACATGGGAGGGCATGGAGACCACAGGCAGCCGCATTTCGCAGACGTCGCTCAACGTTGGCACATCGACGACATCGCCGTACACGACGCCTGTAAATAACCTGCCGACGAGCGAAGCGGCGGACGTAGTTTTCCAAACGCCCGTCGAGGCAGACATGATAGGATTTCCATTGTGGAACGGCGCGGACGTGCCGACTGCCACGATTTCGATTCCATATTTTGAGTTCGAAGTTTGGGGCGCAAACGTTGCGCTCGAAAACTACACGATAGCACGCAATACGACAACAAAGCTCATCAAGGACGCGTCAGGCAACGGCAACGACGCAACCGTGAGCGGGTCTGTGGCGGGAGGCATGGACGCGGGCATTGCCGCGCTCATCGACGAGCTGAAAACGCAGATTTCACAACAATCTTCGACAACAACCGAATAGGAGTAAAATTTATGGCTAAGAATATATTGCTTAAATCGAAAGACGGCGTGGAAATATCCTTCGCGCTCACGCAAATTACGCTCAAAGGAGAGACGATAATAAAATTTCCTTCGGGGGAAAATTGGTCGGACGGCGCGGCGAAGACGTACGTCTACGGCGAAAGCTATATCGCGCAGATTCCCGATGCGATGCTTGCGCAGATTGCGGCGTTGCTTATGCCTGCGCCCGTGGTCGAAGAGCCGACGGAAAGCGCGGAAAGCGGCGGAGAAGTGCAGGAAGGCGGGGCTGAATAATGTACTCGGTCGGCGACATCGAAAGGCTGCTTGGGCGCGTGAAGAACTTCGGGCTTGATGCGCCCTCCGAAATGCTCTCGGCGAATGCGGACGAGCTTATTGCAGTTTGCAACGGCGTGGGTTGCGAGCACGAAGAACATATCGCCAGCGGTGCAAAAAAGGCGTTGTGTCGTGTTATGGCATTCGCCGAATGTTCGGCGGCAATCCACGATTGGTGCTACGCGCATTCGGACGGCACGGAGGACGGCAGGCAAAAGGCGGACAAGCTTTTCCGCAAAAATATGCTCGACGAAATCGAGGGGCGCAAGCCGCGCTTCAAGTGGCTCAAACAGTGGCTTGCGCTTCGGGCGTACGAGGCGGTGCGCAGATACGGGCGCGCCGACTGGTGCATTGCGTTTGCGGAAAGCAAGGGAGGCAAGTAATGGAAACGATACAGGCACTTTGGGACACGGGCGCGTTGGGCGCGATTTTGTCTGCTGCGGTTTCGACGCTCGGGCAGTTTTCGGCTCTCAATACGCAAAAGTTTACCGCCACGTTGGACGCGCTCGCAAAGGCGCAGTCGGCGGACTCCGACACGCACACGGCGGCAATCGAACGGACGAAAGACGACGGCGGCACTTGGACGCGGCGCGTAATGATGTTTGCGGCGTTCGCAATGCTGGGAATCGCCCCTATCGTCTTCGCGTTTTTCAAGGACATTCCCGTTGCGGTCGAAACGGTCGAGCAGTCGGGCGGTTGGCTCTGGGGAATGATTCCAGAGAAGGAAAAATTCGCCGTTGCCTACGTCAACGGGTTTTATTTGGCTGATGTCTGGAAGGAGCTTTTCGCAAATTTGATTTCCGCATATGTGGGAGCTGCGATAACTCGCAAGGCGTTCAAAATCGGGAAATAGGCAGTAATGGAAGTGGAAATTGCGTCGTTAAAATCGGACGTCGAGCACATAAAGGAGGACACGACCGAAATCAAGCAGTCGATTGCCGCTTTTGTGGCGCAGTCGGCGAAGACCTCCGTCGAAATCGAGTCTCTGCGCGGACGTGTCCGCGAATGCGAGCACGACATTATCGCCCTTAAAGCCGACAACAAGGGGCTCAAAGACTCGAACGAAACTCTCAAAACGGGTTTTACAAAGCTTGCCGTCTACGTCGCCCTTGCGGCGGGCGGCGCGACGCTCACAATCGATAAAATAATAGGGCTTTTTAGATGATAGAGCTTAGCAAAAACCAAAACGTAGTTGCGGCGACACTCCAACAGAACCAGTATGGGCTGTTGGAGGTTTCGTTTGTTTGCGAGGGTATGCCGGAATATCCCACTGCGTTGAGAAGCGGCAATTCGTCGAAGGGTGTGGCGTGGACGATTTACGACGACCCGCTGTGTGCGTTCCGCAACGGTGCGCCTGCGCCGAAGTATCCGCCGCAATATTCATACCATAGGGCGAACAGGCAGATTCCCTCTTGGACTTGCAAAAGCGTTTTGTTCGGCGACGGTTCGGAGTATGTTGCGAGCGAACCCGCGCGGGAAATTGCCGACGAGGACAAGCGGCGCGTGTTTGCGGCGAGTCTTTCGGACTGGAATTACGGGCTTAAAGTCGTACAGTTCGAGGGCGTGGGGCTTATCGGCGGGAAGCCGATTTATCCGACGGCGTTGAAATCGGGGAAGAGTTTATATGAATTGGCTTCCGACGCGTTTTGGGGCGGGGAAGCGACTGCGAACATTCCGTTCGAGGCGCGGAATGCCGACGACGTTTTGGGTGCGGTATGGAGCGCAAAGAGCATTGTGTTCCGCGACGGTTCGGCGTATGCGAAGGAGGAGGCGGCGCGCGCGCTTGCCGAAAAGGATAAAATGAGGATTTTTTCGGCGAGTCTTTCGGGCTGGAACTACGGCTTGAAGGTCGTGCGGTTCGACGGCGTGGGGCTTATAGGCGGCAAGCCGATTTTCCCGACGGCGTTGAAGTCGGGAAAGACACTTACAGACAAGCCGCTTGACGCGTTTTGGGGCGGTTCGGCTACGGTCAATATGCCCTACGAGACCGTGCTCAAAGACGATAATGCGGGCGCGGTATGGAGTGCCAAGAGCATTGTGTTCGCCGACGGTTCGGCGTATGCGAAAAGTGTGCCTTCCGAATCCGTCTCGTATACCAGAATGAGGATTTTTTCGGCGCGGGTGTTCGACGCGGAGCTCGGTTTGAAGTGCGTTGAGTTTCGCGGAGTCGGGCTTGTGGGCGGAAAGCCTGCGTATCCAACCGCGCTCGCGGGCGGCATGATGCTTTCCGAAAATCCGCGCGACGCGTTTTTCGGCGGGACGGCTACCGTCAGGCTTCCGTGGAGCGCGGACTATACCGACAACGACGCGGGCGTCGTTTGGACTGCGCGGTCGTATGTTAAGGCGGACGGTTCGGCGGTGTCGGCGTCGGAGGCGAACGTGCTGAGGGAGTATTTCGACATAATCACTTTTAACTTCCCATCGATTATAGACCTCAACGTAAACGGCGTTGACGGCGTTTGCGAAATTGCGGGCGCGGCGCGCAAATACAAGGCGAAGATTACCGAAAAGCTTGTGTCGGCTTCCGCGCTGAATTCCGCGCTCGTAGTGCCCTACCACATCGCGCGCTGGGCGTTTTACAGCGTGGGCGGATACAACAAGAAAACGGGCACGGCGTTTGTGGACTCGAAGTCAATTCACGGCGCGCTGGGCGGCGTTGCGAACGCGCTGAGCGGAACGTACAAGGGCATGGAGGTTTCGAACACGGTAAGCTACATAAGCAGCGAGCCGCTGTATTCGGGCTTCATCGCCGCAATGAAGGCGGGGCAGGTAATCGAATGCGGCGTGAAGCGCGCGTTTACCGACGCGGGAGGGCTTGACTGGTTTGTGGTGCGCACGGTCTTTCTTAAATTGAGCGCGGACGGATTGAGTTCGGGCGATTACGGAGAGTAAACATGGCGGAAAGTTGGGTAGAAAAGCAGAGCGGGACTTCCGCGCCGAAGCGGGCGGAGTTTGCGAGTCCGAACCTTCGCGAGTCGGGCGGCTGGGTTGAAAGGCAAAGCGGGGTTGCCGCGCCCGAACGGGCGAAGTCTTATTCGGAGCGCATTGCGGGGGACGCTGCGGTTGCGGCGGATTCGTCTACGTTCGACAAAACGGAGTATTTCGCCGTGCCGTATGTGAACGGCCGCGTGCGCGAAAACGACTATTCGGAGATTCCCGCGGGCGGCGGCGGAGGGAATCTGCCCTTCCAGCTTTCGGGTAGCGGCAATTCTTGGTCGGTATCGGGAGGCTACATAAACCGAAACAAGGTTGACGGCGCGTCGTTTACGGGGCGCAATCTCGAAGTCTGGATTGACGTTGTGAACAAAGAGATTGTTGCTTCCAAAGGAGGAAACGGGCTTTACGTTCCGATTGGCAGGGTGGTAAACGGCGTTGCGGATTCTTGGCTGTCTTCGAACATCTTGACGAGCAAGGAGAGCAACACGAACTCGGACGGAACGGCGAATAATTGTCCGTTCTATTATTGGGGGGTGTAGGAATGGCTGTTGCGTTTTCTTCGATTCCCGTTTACATGCCGCCGACGGCGGCGCGTCCCGATGGCTCGCTTGTGCCGTCGCGCGACGTGTGTTTGGGTGTCTCTCTCAGTGGAGGCTATGCGAAAAAATGGGTGAGAAAACCCTACTGCGGCGAGGGTGGCGTTCCTGATGAGCTTCCCGACGGCGAGGTTTCGACGAACTGCATTGGCGAGCCGTGGTTTCCGAGTGAACCCCCCGAATACGACACCGCGCCGTGCGACCCGCCGTGGTATGATGTGCCCTCGGAGCCGCTTGTTTTGGATTTGTATTACGACGGCGCGGAGAAAGGTCGGGTTTACAAAATGTCGCTCGTTGTCCTTACGCGGCGTTGGAATGACGGCGACGACGTAGAGCCGGGAATAACGGAGTATCCGTTTGAGTTTACGGCGGCGGAGCGCGAGGGCAGGATTGAACAGGTGTTTTCCGTTGAATCGGTGCCGGGTGAGCTTGCCTGCTGTTATTTGGCGTTCCCGAATTGCAGTATAGGAGAATGAAAAATGGCGACGGTAAGAGGTATCAATTTGAAGTTGGGTGCACCGATTGTTTCGGTTGCGGTCGCGGGCGCGCAATGGGCTAAGGCGGGCTTCCCGATTGTTTCGGGTGCGGACTTGGCGGAGCGCAAGGGGATTTGCGTTGAATGCGAACATTGGAATGCGGGGGCTTTCGGCGGGCTTGGCAGGTGCGGCAAGTGCGGCTGTTCGGGCGTGAAGTTGCGTTTGGCGACGAGTAAATGTCCGCTGAAAAAATGGTAGCGGTTTTGAAATTAAGAATGAAGAATTATCGACTCTCACTGGTGTTTTTGTGGGTTATCATAAAGCAGAAATAACGTATGCAAGTTTTTAATATACAGCTCCTACCGTCGCGCGGGTTCTTTTGGCGTTATAAATTTTCGCCAAAATTCATTTCGTGTGCTATGATTTTTAACAACAAACAAAAAGGATTGAACTATGTCTTTACCCGATTTCTCTTCAAACAATGCCTTTGCCACGGCGAGGCTTGACCGCCCCGACAGGGCTTTGCGCAAAATCGCAATCAAGCAGATGTCAGGGCAACCCCTCAACGCTAACGAGCTTGACAGGCTTGCCCGTCGGCAGGGCGTGGAAATGCGCTACGAGCAATTCGGCAACACGAACTTCGGTCAGATGAATTCCGCCTATGCGGCGGCGGGCGCGCCCGTTATGATGAGGTCGCGCTTGATGTCGGAGGGTTCGGCGTTGGGGCGGCTTGCGGCGGACTTCGGCGGCGACAACATCGGCGGCGTCCAGCAGCTCAACCGCGAGCGTCTGTTGCGCGAGCGCGAGCTCGGAAATTTGCGTCTTGACGACATGCGTTTTGCGCAGTCGCACCGCGAGGAGGACTACGATTGGGCGCGGGCTTTGCGCGAACGCCAGCGGCAAAATTGGGACATTGCCGACCACAAGCTTGCGGACGAGGAAAGCGCGCGCAATGCTTTGATGGCGGCGGCCTCGGGCGAAGCGCAGCTTTCGCAAACGCCGTCTTCGCTTGTCGCGCCCGAATACAGGCATGCGGACGGTTCGGTAAACCGAAATTCCGCGCTCGAAAACGGCATTGCCGCCGCCGCGCGTCGGGGCGACTTCGGCGCGTATTCGGCGCTGAACGGCGAATTGTTGCGCAGGCAATCCGCCGTGCGCAGCGCGGAAGCGGACAGGCGGAAAGCCCGCGAGGGCGATTTGCGGTTGCAGAAGCTCGAAGCCGACCTGCAAAAGAGCAAGGCTCCGACCGAGCTGGAATTTGTCAACGCGCCCGACGGTTCGCTGTTGTACAAATACGGGAACACTGTCGGCAGGCTGGGAAACTCGCGGAAAGCGGCGGGCGGCTACGACGAGTATCCGAGCAAGACGGTTGTCGTCCGCGACGCCGGCGGGAAAATCGTTGAAGTAATTCAGCCGTACATTCAGACTGTCGGAAAAGACGGCTCTATGGAGCGCAAGCCGAATCCGCGCTACATCGATTATATAAATGCTCACGGAAACCTGCCGCCCGCAGACGGCGGGAACGGAACGGCGGGGCAGCCGCCGAAAGACGCGCAGACCAAGCGCGGCGATTTGATGAAGAAGCTTGGATTTTAGTTGTTATGGTTCAGGGGGGGCGCGTTTGCGTCCCCTTTTTTTGTCGTCCGAATTTTGCGTTTTACGGCCGTCGTTTATGTTATTATAATTCCATGGAAAACAACGGTACACTCGACTTGCAGGCTCGGCGCAATCCGAGCGAGATTTGGAGCCATATAAAAAACGACATCGACGCGCGTTTTGCGAAGCACCCCGACGCGGTGGACGAAGTGTCGAAGATGTCGGAGGAGGATTTCAGGGCGTTTCAAAACGATTTGTTCGCTAAGTATACGGACAATCCGAAATATTCGGTCGTGGTGGGCGACATACCCAAAAAGCGCGTGCGCTGGGATTCGTTCACGTCGTCGTATGCGGACGACACGCCCGCGCCGAAGACGCGCAAGTTGCAGCCGCCCGACATCGAGCGCATCTGGCGGGCGTACGGCGAGTACGACAAGGACGCGGACAAGCGCGACGCGGAAGCCGCCAAGCATGCCGTGCCGCTCGACAGGCTCGACGGCGGACAGCGGGCAAAGCTTGCGGAAATTGCGGAGGCGGAGGATTCGCCGCTGTTGCCGTATCTGAAATTCGACAAACGGTATCTGGAAGACTACGCCGCCGCGCGGGACTATTTTGTAAAGGAAGCCCGACGAATGCAGGCGGACGGCGGCGATTGGCGCAACACTTGGCTCGGCGAAGCCGCAAGGGGGTTCGGCGGCATGATAATCAACCCAGCGAACGCAGTTGCGAACGCGTACAGGCGTTGGCGCGGAGGCGTGCCACACGGGAATCCCGACGGCTTGTCGGACGCGGAAATCAGGGAACGCGCCGTCGACGACGCGTTCGGTGAAATGTACGGCTACATGACGGGCACGAAGGACTTTGAGGACATGCGCGAAAACGCGCCTCTCGGCCGGAAGATTTCGCGCGGCGTGGGCGAGCTGCTCGGCTTCATTTTCCCGACGGCGGAGGGCAAGCTCTTCGAGGGAGGCGTCAAGGCGGCGACCGCCCTCGGCGCGAAGAAAACCATAGGGGGCGCGGCGGCGAAGTTTGCCGCGGGCGGCGTTGCGGTTTCGCCGACGCATTTGGACGTTGGCTCGCCCGTAAATCCGCGAAACGATGTTGCGGGGCAGCTTGCGGCGAACGCCGTTGCGGAGGGCGCAAGTTCGGCGGTATTCGGCGCGGGGCTCGGCGCGGCCGGCCGCGGCCTTTCGGCGGCGGCGCATTCGCCGCTCAACCCGCTCTACAAGACGGGCGGCATGATTGACTCGAAAGCCGCGGGCGAGTACATTTCGAATTTGTGGAAGCGCATCGAAAACGACGCTCCCGTATCGCCCAAGGAACGGTCGTTTTTCGACTTCGTTATGGACGAGGCGGCGGCGCAGAAGATTTCCGTGGGCGACGTGTTGAGCGGGCGGGTTGCCCCCAAATTCGTCGAACGCCAGCTCCGCCCGTGGGTGGGCGAAATTCCGATTCTGCGCGGGCTGATGAGGGACAAAAATTCGTACTGGAAGTTCGAGAAAACGGGCATCGACAACGCCGACGTTCGCGGCGAAAAGTTCGACGCGGACGCGTTCAGGCGCGGCGCGGAGGATGCGGTTTCGGCGGCCACGCCGCCCGTGCGCGAGGGATTGAGGCTCGGCTACGAGTCGCCCGAAATGCTTGCGCGTCGCGTTGCAGGGCAGCCGAAGTTCGATTTGGACGCGCCGTTTTACATCGACGAGGCGCAAAAAAGATTTTCGTCGGCCGACGAATTTTCCGACTGGGTGCTTGCGGTTGACGGCGGCGCGGCGGAGTCTTTCGAACGGTTCCGCAATCTGCCAGACGCGAAGCAGCGGTGGCAGGCGGAATATTTGCCCGCGTATGCGCGGAAGTACGGCGCGCGCGTTGGCGGCGTAAACGCCGTTGTGCGGTCGGGCGACGCTCTCGACGCGGCGCGTGTGCGGAAGATGATTGATTCGATTCCCGACGAGGAGGAGTCGTTGAAGTTGGAGGCTATCGGCGATGCGGACATAGAGCAGCTTTCGGACGCGCATTTGGAGTATGCGGCCGAGCGCGGGCAGACTTGGGCGGCGGACGAGCTTGTGCGACGGGCGGAAGCCGAAAACGCCGCGGGAATCGATTCGGACGATGTGTTCGCGAGGCTCGACTTCGAAGGCGCGAAGTTGCCGACTCCCGAAGCGATGGCGCGTAAGGGAGGTTCGCTTTCGGAGGAAATGAAAGCGGTATACGATTCGCTGCCTGCGGCGTTGAAGAGAAAGTATTTTGCCGACCGCAACGTAAAGCTTGACGAGCTTGCGGAAAGCTTGGGATACGAAACGGAGGCGGAGCTTATAAGCGCGCTTTCCGACGCGGCGGGACGGGTTGCGGACGGGTACAAGGTGGGGAACGAAAAACGAAGAACCAAGAACGAAGAACGGAGGGTCGGAACGCCCGCAAAAAAGTGGAAAAGCGAACCGCTTGACGGAGTCCCCGAATCGGTCGCAACGGAAATCAGACGCGCCGAAAATGGTTTGTTTGACGCGTTGACACACAAACGCGATTTGAAAGACTTTATATACCGCGACGGTCTTGGGTATGTTTCCTGCTACTATGGCGAAGACGGAAAAATAAAGGACGGAAAATATACGGGCGGAAGCGGTATTGCCCACCTTATAGGCAGGCGAAACAACGAAGGTCTCGACGGTTTCGGAATTGCGATGAAAATACCGCGAATTGTCAAGCTCGGTAAAATCGGAGATGAATACGGGCCCGAAAACGGGAAGCGCGTCAACATAGTTTACGGAGACCACACCGTTGTATTGTCTAAATTCCGATTCGGAGAAAAGGAGAACTGGGTTGTTACGGCGTGGAAAAATAACGATGCCGGAGATGCGGTTAACGCATCGTCCGGCTACGCTGTCCGGAATCACGGTATATCAACCGAACAGGTTGCGTCTATATCCTCACAATCGGAAACAGTTTCGGAAAGTCAAGGGAAAAATCTTCGTTCGTATGAAAAACGCGACTTCGAAGACGTGGATGCGGACGGGTTTGTTCCCGCCGCGCAGGCTTCAATCGAAAAGAGCATGTCCGACGACGCGGCGAATGCCGCAAAGTGGGTTGCGATGACGCCCGAAGAACGCATTGCCGAGGCTTGCCCCGACTATGTGGACAAGGCGATACAACTTTCAAGGGCGATGGCGCGCAAGAATGGGGGGCGTCCGCTACCGACTTACGGCGGTTTGAAGTTGGAGCTTATGGCGTTGAAGTCGGGCAAGTTCAAAATCGTCGAGGACGGGAAAAAGCTGAAGCCGATTAAGGTATTTCGGGACGAAGCGCAGGCGCGGGAATTTCTCGGCAAGTGGATACTGGCGTATGCGGACGCGGGCAAGATTACATACTATGCGCCCGCAGACGTTCGCGGCGTATTCGCCGACGCGGGCGGGCTTTCCGCAGAAAACGCCTATGTGCGCGACGCCAAGGGCGAAATCAAGGTTGACGGGATTGTCATGCGAAAAGCCAAGCCCGAGCGTCTTGTACGCGATGTGTTTATTGCGAATTGGGACAGGGAATACGACAGCGTAAGGGACGAAAAAGCCGAGCTTGAAAGGTTGAACAGGCGCGACTTCGAAAGCGTGGACGAATTCAAGCGGTGGCTTGAAAAGAACAGCGCAGAGGTAGAGAAAAAGTTCGGCTCGATAAGGATGGAATATCGTTTCGACAAGGAGAATCTCGGCAACCCCGCTGCGGAAGAGGAAACGGAAATTGCCCGCAGGCAGCAGTTCTGGCTCGACAACAACGTTGACGACCTTGCGCGGCTTTACAAGGCGCGGATAAAAGAGGAAGAGTTCGACTTCGAAGACGAAGTTGACGTAGGCGACGGCTTGGATTGGGAGGACGGCGGAGACGATGGTTTCGGCGCGCCCGCGAATGCGGGCGGAAGGGAACGTACGGAAGGCAAGCTTACCTTGAAACTCAAGGCGCGCATTGCAGAATTTGTCGACGAATTAAAGGGACGCATACTTAACGAAGAGCAAGGCGGTATTGCTTCGGTTGTGAGTGGCGGTAAAAACTATTATCACATACGCATTGACGACCTCGGCAATGTTATAGCGTTTTTACGCGGTTCGCGCGACAAGAGCGGAGCGAACCACATTATGCTAAAACACTACGGCGAGAACGCCAGAATGGGCTACGTGTCGGCTGACGAAATTTTGCAGATAGGCGAAATTATCCGCAGCGGCAACCTTGAAATTGTGAACGAAAACGAACGCCGCTATTGGGTTGCCGACCCGAACTATGAAGGAAGAAAGTTGACGGTAGTCGTAAAGAAGAGCTTCAAGAAAAAGCAACCCGATTTTGTTTTGACCTTTTACTCAAACAAAAAAGCCGAAGAGGTGCGGGCTAAAAAACAAGCGTCTGGGGCTACCCATTCCGTCTTATCCTCTTCGACTATACGGACACAATCGGAAAACGCATCGGAAAGTCAAGGGAAAAAATTGAGCGACAATGAAAATACTTCGTTCGGTTCTTCTGGCGGAGGACGGATGGAGAGTAGCACCAACCCCTATCCTCCCGATTTGACTATGCCCAAAGACGACAGGTTCGACCCGAAGCGCGTCGATTCCTCCGCACGCAAGGACTACGACGCAGGCGCGGCGCAGGCGGCGTTTGACGGGGTTTGGGACACTCTCGGCAATGTCAAGCGCGGGTATTCCTCCGCGCAGATAAGGGAGGTTGAAGCAAAGATGCGCGACTTCGCGAAGAAGATGGACGCGCGTATGTTGGAGCTTCCCGAATTGATTGAATTTGCCGAGCGCATAATAAGCGGCAAGGTAAGAGCCGTAAAGGGCTTCAAGGGCGACTACCTCGGAATGTACTACGGCGGGGAGAAGAAGATAGAGCTAAGAAGAGACCTATTCAAGCTTGTGGGCGATTGCAGGCGGTATGAGGTCGCGCTCGACGCGGCGCGGGAGGTGTTGAAGAAAAAAGGGTTCAATGAAGAGGTTGTGGAGAGCCGCCGCCCCGACCAAATTGTGCAGGCGGTTTACGAAAACAACCTGATGCCCGCGTACCATGCGGCATTCCAGAAGAAAATAAACGTCGAGTTCGGAAAGGCGAAAAGAAACGGAGAACCGAGCGCGGCGTTGATGGTTGCCGCCCACGAAATCATGCACGCAGTAGACGACGTCCGCGCCGACGGCTCAAAACTCGGCAAACACAGCGGCGGAACGCTGGGCGCGATAGTCGGCGAAATTCCGAAGTGCCTGACGGCGGTTTCGAAAATCCGCGGTTGGGGCGAGGTGCTTACGCCCGAAGTCAGAAAGTCGATTTCGAAGTGCGCAGACTTTGCGGCGGGCAGGCGGCCGAAAAATCCCGAAAAGCTTAAAGAGTGGCGCAAGTACCGCAACGACTACCGCCAGAAGGAGATTGAGAGGTTCTGTGCCGAGAACAGAATTTTGACGCGCGAGGTTGCGGTAAAGGAGTTGAACGAGGTTATAGCGTGGTGGCAGGGTTTGCCGTCCGCCGACATGGTGGGCAAGTATTTTCAGCAGCCGTGGGAGCGTTATGCCGAGGCGGGTGCGGCGTTTTTGTGCAATACGAAGATGTTCGCAAAGCTTGCGCCGAATGTGTACGAGGCGATGCTCGGCAACATGCGGGCGCGTCCGAAGTTTTGGGTGAATTGGCAGGAGTTCCAGAGGCGGCTCGACAATCCGAGCGGCAATGCGCGGCGGACTGCGGAGACGGTAAAGCGCGGGTTCGCGGAGGCGAGGCTTGCCGACGCGGAGTATGCAAAGAGCGTTCGCAAAGCCGACTTGGCGTACTTGAAGGAGGATTTGAAGACCTACTACCGAACCGAGAATGCGCCGCTTTACGACCTTGCCGAAAAGCTTGCAAAGCGCAACGGCGGGCGGGCGTACGACGCGTACGGATTGATTGCCGACTTCCACGACTACCGCTACACGGCGACGTTTCAGGAGGCGTACATGGCGCGTGTTGCGCGCGTCTACGAAAAGCTGGCGCAAAACAAAATAGACTTGGACGACTTCGACGCGGCGTTGCTGTGTTTGCGAATCGACCAAGGCCGCGCGGACATCGCCAACCCGTACGGAATAACGCCGAAGCGGGCGAGGGCGGTATTTGCCGACATCATGGGCGGCTACTGCGAGCCCGCGCGGCTTGCGTTCCGCGAGGCGATAAGGTTGAGGTCGGCGTTGCGGCGCGAATTTGTCGTCCGTCCGCTTGTGGAGTTGAAAGCGTTCGACGAAAAGACGAACGGGATTTTACTTCAAAATAATTCGTATGCGAAAATCGAGCGCAGCAGGGCGGGCGAGCCCGCGAAATCAGACCTCGAACTGCTGATGAAGGGCCTGTACGGCGATTCGTGCGGCGGGCTGATTATGCGGCAGTTCGGCACGCTTGCCGCCGTGAAGAGCCCGAGCGCGGCGACGCTCGAAAAGGACTTGAAGGCGATTGCGTTTGTCAAGAGCCAGCGGGCGTCCCGCGCGGTTGCGGACGTGTGTCTTAAAATGGATGTCGGCCGCGAGGCGGACACGGAGGCGGTATACAACCGCGACGGCACGTTCCGCGCGAACGTCCCGAAAATCGTCGACAACGACAGGGTGAAGACTCTTGTGATACTCGAAAACGGCGCGGCTCGCGGCGTGTATGTGCCCGCGTATTTGGCGAATGCGATTGTACGTTCGGGCGGCGGCTCGATGGCGCGGGTGTTGGAGGGTTTGAACGACGTCAACTATGCGGTCAAGTCGGTCTTGGTGCAGTACAATTTCATGGCGTGGCCGGTTTTGCACATTCGCGACGTATTGCACGAGCTGCGGGCTGTGTCGATGCTCGGAGGCGGGCTTGCGGACTCGCTTGCGCAGTGTCTTAAATTGGCCGCGAAGTTTCCCGCCGCGTATCGGTCGGCGTTTTCGGGGTGGAGGGGCAGACCAGACGAAACGTATCTCGACGCGCTCGACAGGGGAATGGTTGTCGGCCGCAGAAACCGCTACACGGGCGACGCGCCCGATTTGCATTCGGGCCAGCAGCAGCTTGTGGACTGGGGGATTCGCGACGAAAAATTGCTCGGCGCAAGGCTCGGTTTGTTGCGCAGGCTGTTTTATGCGTACGATTCTCTGGGGCAGGTGTTCGAGCGGTCGTCGAAGATTGCGATGAAGCTTTATCTGGACGAGCGCGGCGGATTTTCCGAAGCGGAGGAGCGGCGGTTCGTTCGCGAGCAGGGCGGCAGCCCCGACTTCAACGAGCGCATCAACCGAACGTTTGCGACGCTCCTTGAATGGGTGCACAATGTGCTCTTTGTCAATCCGATGATTCAGGGCTTCCGCTCGGAGGTTGCGCTTTCGCAGGCGGCGAAAGCCGTCGCCGAAAACCGCGCGAAGTTGGAGGCGGAGGCTGCGGGCGGCAAGCTTTCGGACGCGCAGGTTCGGGCAATCGGTTTGAAAGCGTACGCGAAGTATCTTGCGTATTTGGCGGCGTTTTCGAGCGGCGGGGCGTTGCTTTACGCCTGCGCGAGGCTCGGACTCGGCGGCGTGTTTGCGCCCGACGGCGACGAAGACGCGGCGTTGCGGCGTTGGCGGAAAATCCCCGAATGGGACAGGCGCAACAGAATTTGCGTGCCGTTTGCGGAGGACGTCAACGGAAAGTCGGTATACCTCAAACTGCCGTACGGCGACTTCGAGCGGTATATGGGCAACTTCCTGACGGCGGCGGTGGAGGCGATGGGCGAGCGCGAGTCTTTCGGCGAGGCTGTCGGCGAAATTTTCAACACGATGCGGGAGATTCCCGTGTCGGAGTTCGGCGGCGGTTCGCACCCGATTGCGAGTTCGCTCTACGCGCTCGGCGACTACTACCTGCGCGGCAACAATCCGCGCGACTGGCGCGGCGCGGAAATTCTCGACCCCGTGGAGTACAAGGCGGGCGATATGCTTGCGAACGCGCAGAGTATGGGGCGGTATGTGTACAACCAGACTGTGGGCGGCGTTGTCGGGCGCGTTCCGAAGACTCCGCGCGACGGCGTGCCGCCGCCGTCGACTGTGGAAATGTGGCTGTCGATGCCGTTCATCCGCCCTCTTGTCGGCAGGTATATAGGAGTTTCGGACGCGGGCGTTCGCGAGGTTGCGCGGCGCGCGCAGGACGGCGTTGCCGCCGACGAGGCGCAGAGGACGCTGTTGCGGCGCGGGATTGTTGCCGATGCGGTGCGTCGCGGTGGAGACGTGCGTTATGAGTATGCGGCGGGACGCGTGGCGGAATTGCCCGACGCGAATCGGCAGGACTACGGCTATGTTCGAAGCCGACTGCGCCGCGCCGACCGCAGGAGCAGCACCGCCGAAGCCGCCGTGGACGACGCGCCCACGCGCCGCCAGAAGGCCGCCGTACGCGCCGAATTGGAGCGGTTGCGGCTGATTGATTCGCAAAGCGAGTAGTTGCGGTTTGTTCGACTGTTTCGGGTTCGCCCGAAATGTCGAACGGCGCGGACTGTGTAAAATAGGGAGTCGGCGGGCGGTTTGTTCGACCGACGGGAAAAGTTGCGGTATCGGGGTGATGCCGCGATTTTTTTTGAAAAAATGGTTGACGCGGGAATATTGCAACTAAAAATAGTGCACAATGAGCAAGAGGGATAAGTTATTGGCGGAGCTTTTAAGCGAGCCTAAGGATTTCCGATGGGATAGCTTGGTGATTCTTCTTAAAAGTTTCGGCTACATAGAACAAGCAACGGGCAAGACGGGCGGTTCGCGGAGGAAGTTTTTCAACGCGGAACGCGGAACGATGTATTTCCACCGTCCGCACCCGTCGGGAA
>JAJXPD010000021.1:0-1213 GCA_021641325.1 Opitutales bacterium | reverse complement strand
TCCTGAAAGGATATCAGGTGAAATTGGTTATAAACACTTTAAAATCGGAGGGATTGATATGAATATGTTGACACACAAAGGATATTGCGGAAGCGTCGAGTATTCGAAAGAGGACGACTGCCTTTTCGGGCGTGTTATGTTCATCCGCTCTCTGTTGACCTACGAGGGGCAGACGCTGGCGGAGCTGAAAGCCGACTTCGAAGGCGTTGTTGACGAATATCTGGCGGACTGCAAAGCCGACGGGCGGACGCCCGAAAAGCCGTTCAAGGGCTCTTTCAATGTGAGGGTTCCGAGCGAGGTTCACCGCAGGTTGGTTCTCGCCGCCGAAAAACGCCACGAAACCCTGAACAAGTATGTTTCCGACGTTTTGGCTGAAAGTGTGGGTGTGTGATGAAACGCCGAAAGAAAAGCCGACTTTTCGGGGACTTAAAGGCGGGCTTGCGGGAGGTTCTCGAAATCGAGCGCGGGAACATCGAGCCCGTAAGTTATGTTGAAGTCGAATTGCCCCGAAGTAAACCGATAACGTCGGAAGGCGAAAACGAAAAAGCGTTGAAGATTATCGAGGCATTGATGGTTAAGCCCAGTCTTACGCAAGCCGAAGACGAGTACTTGGAAAAGCTGTTTTCGGCGGTCGAGGACTTTGAGCGGGTTGCGTATCCGTTGTGTTCGGAGCGCGAAAAAGGCGGTCGTTATTGACCGCCTTTTTTTGCGGGAAGCGCGATTTGTTCGGCTATGTTATAGTCGATGTATTCGAGGCATTTTAAGCCCGTTTTCAGCAGCAGTCTTACCGTGTCTTGGCGGTTCATTTCGAGTTTCGCCGCCGCCTTGTTTATTTCGTCCGACAATGTTTCGCTTATCGCCACTGTCGGGGTCGGCGATTCGGCGGCAGGAGGTGTCCGTTCAAGTAGCGGCGGAAGTTCCGCGAAGTCGTCCGTAAGCGTCGAAATATCGATTTTTACCGCATCCGCGATTTTTTGCAGGTGCTTTTTACGCGGTTTCGCGCCGCGCATCCAACGCGAAACGGAAGCGTCGCTCGTGCCCGTTATTTGCGCCAAGTCGGCTTGCGTGTACTTTGTTTGCGCCAAAATGGATTCGAGCTTTTGGGTGATTACTTTCATAACGTAAATTTATACTTGGTTGAGTTTGCACAAAAAAGGCGGTCGTTATTGACCGCCTTTTTTTGTCGGAAGCGCGATTTGTTCGGCTATGTTAT
>JAJXPD010000020.1 GCA_021641325.1 Opitutales bacterium | reverse complement strand
CGGATAAAGGGCGTCGCCGAATTTGCGCCGTCGTTTGGGTTTTCGTCTGTTTTTGTTTAAAAACTTTAAAATATGCTTGCAATCGGCGCGGGGCTTCCTATGAATTTTTGTCATATGGCAAACACTTATAAAGACGCAAAAGAACAGTACGCCAAGTTCGGGGTAGACACCGAAAAGGCGATTCAAATTCTCGATTCCATTCCGCTTTCCATGCACTGCTGGCAGGGCGACGACGTGTGCGGCTTCGAAACTCCCGACGCGGGTCTTTCGGGCGACGGCATTCAGGCTACGGGCAACTACCCCGGCAAGGCTCGCAATCCCGACGAACTCCGCGCCGACATCGACGAAGCCGTAAAATATATCCCCGGAAAAATCCGTCTCAACCTCCACGCAATCTACGGCGAATTCGGCGGCAAAAAGGTTGAGCGCAACAAAATCGGCTACGAAAATTTCAAGGGCTGGGTAGACTGGTGCAAGTCGCGCAAAATGGGCATAGACTTCAACCCGACGTATTTCTCGCACCCGCTCGTAAAAGACGGCATGACGCTTTCAAGCCCCGACAAGGGCGTGCGCCAGTACTGGGTTGAGCACGGCATTGCGTGCCGCAAAATCGCCGAAAGAATCGGCAAGGAACTCGGCGACACCGTAATCACGAACTTCTGGATGCCCGACGGCATGAAGGACATGCCCGCCGACAGGCTCGCGCCCCGCGAACGCATGGCGGACTCTCTCGACAAGATTTTCAAGGTCAAAATCTCGAAGAAATACAACACGACTTCCGAGGAAAGCAAGCTCTTCGGCATCGGCAGCGAAAGCTACGTCGTAGGCTCGCACGAATTCGTAATGGGCTATGCGGTAAAGAACGGCATTCTCATCACTTTCGACTCCGGGCACTTCCACCCGACCGAAACGATTGCCGACAAAATCTCCTCGGCTCTCCTTTTCGTCCCCGAACTCCTCCTGCACGTCTCTCGCGGCGTAAGGTGGGACAGCGACCACGTCGTGCTTTTCGACGACAACACCACGGCAATCATGCAGGAAATCGTCCGCACGAACGCAATCGACAAGGTGCACATCGGCATGGACTACTTCGACGCGTCGATTAACCGCATTTTCGCGTGGGCTCTCGGCATGCGCGCCGCCCGCAAAGCTCTGCTCTACGCTCTGCTCGAGCCCGTAGCGATGATGCGCAAGGCGGAAAACGACGTCGATTTCGGCATGCGCCTCGCCCTCATGGAGGAATCGCGCACGCTTCCGTTCGCCGACGTCTGGGCGGAATACTGCAAGCGCAGCGGCAAGCCCTGCGGCTTGAAGATGGTTGAAGGCATCAAGAAGTACGAACAGAAAGTGCTTTCGAAGCGTTAATTGTCCGGATTTTCCGCGAACCGCCGACATTCTCGGCGGTTTGTTTTTTTCAACCCCGTGCGCCGCTTTCGGCGCGAAAACAAAAGGAGACAACAAATGGATTCGTTTTACGGAATTATGCTTTTTGCGCTCGCGGGCTTTGTGTCGGCGGCGTTCTACACACCGCTCAAATACGTCAAGTGGAAGTGGGAGGTGATGTGGATTTTCTGGTCGCTTGCGGCTCTCATCATTTGCCCGACGCTTATCGCAAGCTTCGCAATCCCCAGCTGCTGGCAGGCGATAGGGGAGGTCGAGTTCGACACAATTGTCTGGACATTCGTCTACGGCGCGCTTTGGGGCGTCGGCGGGCTTACGTTCGGGCTTTCGATGCGCTACTTGGGAATCGGCTTGGGCACGGCGGTCGCCCTCGGCTTCTGCGCGTTGGTGGGAACGCTCATTCCGCCGATTAAGTCGGGCAAGATTCTCGAAATCGCCTCCGACCGCGCGGGGCTTCTGGTGCTCATAGGCGTGTTCATCTGCGCGTTGGGGATAGCAATAAACGGCGTTGCGGGCATGATGAAAGAGCGCGACGCAAAGGCGGCAGGCGCGGACGGCGGCTCGCCGGAATTCAGCCTTGCGAAGGGCTTTGCCGTGGCGATTGTAGCGGGCTTTCTGAGCGCGTGCATGTCGCTTTCAATGGACGCGGGCAAGCCGATTGCCGAAAAGGCGAAGGCTCTTGCCGCGATAGACCCAGCGCAGGCGGAGCTTTTCAAAAACAGCGCAATCCTCATAATCACGCTCGTCGGCGGCTTTGCCACGAATTTCGCGTGGTGTCTGTTCCTTTCCTTTAAAAACAAAAGCTTTGCCGACGCCAAGGCGGCGGGCGCGGGCAGGGGGATTGTCTACATGCTTCTGTGCGCTCTGGGCGGTCTGCTCTGGTACTGCCAGTTCTTCCTCTACGGCATGGGGCAGACGAAACTTTCGGAGCAGTACGCGTTTGCAAGCTGGGCTATTTTGATGGCGTTTGTAATCGTGTTCGCGGGCGTAATCGGGCTGCTTATCGGCGAATGGAAAGGCTCGTCCAAGCTCACAAAGGCGGTGCTTTGGCTCGGCATTCTGGTTCTTGCGGCGTCCACGTTCGTGATGTCGATATAACGAAGTTAACACATTGACGCCCGACTCTTGTTCGTGGCTTGCGAAACTCGGCGCGGATACCTGTCCGCGCCTTTTTGTTTGCGGGCAAAAACGCGCTTTGCGGCGGCTTTGCGCGGGCGGGCTGTCCGACTTTCTCCGCGGACGGCTTCCGCTTTGCAATAGCCGAAATTTCAATGTGTTGTAAGTTTATGGGAAAAATTTTTACGAATAGTGTTGCCATACCCGCTCCTTTCGGGTTTTTAATTAATCCCCGAAAATGAAGTATATTTTTATTACAGGCGGAGTAGTTTCATCTTTGGGTAAAGGGCTGACATCGGGCGCGCTCGGTGCCCTTCTCGAAACAAGAAAATTGAAGGTCAGAATACAGAAATTCGACCCTTATTTGAACGTCGACCCCGGAACGATGAGTCCGTTCCAGCACGGCGAAGTCTATGTGCTCGACGACGGCGCGGAAACCGACCTCGACTTGGGACACTACGAACGCTTTACGCACGGCAAACTCAGCCGCTTCAACAACCTTACGTCGGGGCAGATTTACGAGCATGTCCTCCAAAAGGAACGCCGCGGCGACTACCTCGGCAAGACCGTTCAGGTTATTCCGCACGTGACAAACGAAATCAAGGCGCGCATGTACGCGGCGGGCGAGGGCGTAGACGTCCTCATTACCGAAATCGGCGGAACTGTCGGCGACATCGAGGGACTGCCTTTCCTCGAAGCCCTGCGCCAGTTCTCGCTGGAAGTCGGCAAAAACAACGTGCTTTTCATTCACGTAACGCTTCTTCCCTACCTGCGGGCGGCGGGCGAACTCAAAACAAAGCCATCGCAGCAGAGCGTTGCAAAACTGCGCGAAATCGGCATTCAGCCCGACATTCTCGTATGTCGCACCGAACAGCCCATGTCGGAGGACATGCGCCAAAAGCTTTCAATGTTCTGCAATGTGGAGCAAAAGGCGGTTATCGAAGAGATGGACGTAAAACACTCCATCTACGAGCTTCCGCTCATTCTCGCGCAGGAGGGCATGGACAGCATCGTGGTTGAAAAGCTCGGCATCGACGCTCCCGAAAGCGACATGACCGCGTGGAACTCAATCGTCCGCAGGCTCATCTCGCCCAAGAGCGGCGAATGCAAAATCGCGGTAGTCGGCAAATACATTGATTTGCAGGACGCGTATAAATCTATTTACGAATCTCTTGCGCACGCAGGCGTGGGCAACGATTGCAAAGTGAACGTCCTGCGCGTCGATTCCGAAAGCATTGAGCGCGACGGCGCGGCGGCGCACCTCGACGGCGTCGACGGCATTCTTATCCCCGGCGGCTTCGGCGACAGGGGCATTGAAGGTAAAATTTTGGCGGCAAAATACGCGCGCGAAAACAAGATTCCCTACTTCGGAATCTGCCTCGGCATGCAGATTGCGGTAATCGAATACGCGCGCGACGTGCTCGGGCTCGACGGCGCAAACAGCGCGGAATTCAACGACAACACCCTTTACCCCGTAATCACGATTATGGACGAGCAAAAGAGCATTGTAGACAAGGGCGCGACAATGCGCCTCGGCTCCTACGAGTGCAGGCTTGTAGAGGGCACAAAGGCTCTCGCCGCCTACGGAGAGATGTCTGTCCGCGAACGCCACCGCCACCGCTACGAATTCAACAATATCTACCGCAAGCGTCTTGAAGACGCGGGATTGCGCGTGGCGGGCGTCAACCCGAAGCGCGACTTGGTCGAAATCGTGGAAGTCGTAGACCACCCGTGGATGGTCGGCGTACAGTTCCACCCCGAATTCCAGTCGAAGCCGTCGAAACCGCACCCGCTTTTCTGCGCGTTCGTGGGACAGGCGCTGGCTCGCGCAAAATCGAAAAAATAGATGATTTTTCAGGACGGAAAACTTCTTCTTATCGCGGGACCGTGCTCTCTGGAATGCAGGGAGCTTAGCTTCCGCGTGGCGGAGCGCGTGGCGGCGGTCGCCGAAAAATTCGCCGACTCGCTTACGGTTCTCTTCAAGGGCAGCTTCGACAAGGCAAACCGCACAAGCCTTTCAAGCCCGCGCGGGCCGGGAATCGACGAGGGGCTGAAAATCCTCGCCGATGTTCGCAAAACTTTCGGACTTCCCGTGATTACAGACGTTCACGAATCCGCCCAGTGCGCGAAAATCGGCGAAGTCTGCGACGCCCTCCAAATTCCCGCGTTCCTCTGCCGTCAGACCGACCTCCTTGTGGCGGCGGCAAAAACCGGCAAATGCGTGAACGTCAAAAAGGGGCAGTTCCTCTCGCCCTACGACATGAAATACGCCGTGGCGAAACTGCGCGACGCGGGGGCTTCGGAAGTCTGGCAGACAGAGCGCGGAACGACCTTCGGCTACGGAAACCTCGTGGTGGATATGCGCTCGTTCTCGATAATGGCGCAAAACGGAACGCCCACTATCATGGACGCAACGCATTCGACCCAGCTCCCCGGAGCGGGCAACGGCGTAAGCGGCGGCGAGCGCAAATACGCGGAAATCCTCGCGCGGGCGGCAGTAGCGGCGGGCGCGGACGGTCTGTTTATCGAAACGCACCCCGAACCCGAAAAAGCTCTTTCGGACGCGGCGACACAGCTCCCGCTCGACAGGCTCGAACACCTCGTGGAGTCGTGCCTTGCAATCCGCGCGGCATTGGGCAAAGCCTAAAAAACGCCGAATTTTCTTTTCAACGCGCCCCGCGGAACTCCTTTCGCGGGGTTTTTTTTGTAGACAAACTTCGACAGTTTCTGAAAGTAAACTGTTTACCAAATTTCTCCAAAAATATGTTGTAAAATGCGGGCGCGTCGAAAAAATAGCTTCATCAAAAGTCAACTCGATATAGCTATATATGAACGTGAAAAAACTCTCATCATTCGCCGCCCTTTCGCTCTTTGCCGCATCGCTTTTCGGCGCGCCCGCAAACGCCTCGGATAAAACCGCAAGACCCACGACGGAATTTTTCCAAAAGTCGGTCGTCTACCAAATCCTCCCCCAACACTTCACGCAGGAGGGAACTCTCGCAAAGGCGGCGGAATTTCTGCCGCACATCAAGTCGCTCGGAATGGACATCGTGTACCTCTGCCCGATTGTCGAGTCGGACGACGACGGCGACACCCGCTTTTGGAGCAAACGCCAAAAGGCGTCGGGGCTGAACAACCCCCGCAACCCCTACCGAATGAAGGACTATTTCAAAATCGACCCCCGCTTCGGCACGGACAAAGACCTTAAAAACTTCATAGAGCAGGCGCACGCGCTCGGTCTGAAAGTCGTGCTCGACCTCGTTTACTACCACTGCGGGCCGAAAGCCGTCTTCATCGAAACCAACCCCGACTTCGTCGTGCGCGACGCCGACGGCAAAGTCAAGAACGGCCGCTGGAGCTTCCCCGAACTCAACTTCAAAAGCAGGGGACTTCGCGACTACCTCATCAAAAACATGGAGTACTTCGTTGAAAAATTCGACGTAGACGGCTACCGCACCGACGTAGAACCGTCTGTTCCCGCCGACTTCTGGGCGGAGGCGTACACCCGCATCGCAAAAATCAAGCCCGACGTCATCATGATTGCCGAGGGCGAACGCAAAGACGCGCAGGTTGACGCCTACGACGCAAATTACTCTTTCAAATGGGAATACGGAATCATCAACGTATTTCAGGGCAAAAAGCCCGCCGATTCCCTCCGCAAAATTTGGGAGGAACAGGACGCGGCGTTCGCAAAAGGCTCGCGCCTGCTCCGCGCGCTCGACAACCACGACACCGCAAGCGACGCCTGCCAACCCGACAAGGGCGGCGCGCGCTACGAAAAACAGTTCGGCAACCGCGGCATGGACGCAATCCAAGTGCTGAACTTTACAATCGACGGCATTCCCTTTGTCTATAACGGAAACGAATTCGCCGACGACGCGTACTTCTCGATGTTCGCCGACAACACGCACGGACGCACGTTCGTCGCGTGGGAGAATATCGCAACCCGCGAGGGTTGGAAGCGAATGCAGCTGATTCGCGCGCTTTCCAAAATGCGCAAGGAAAACACGGCGTTGTGGAGCGGCACTACGGCGTGGGTCGATAACGGCGCGCCCGAAAGCGTGCTTTCGTTCACGCGCAACGCGAAGTGGGAAAACGTGCTCGTGGTGGTGAACACGCGGAATGCGGAAGTGGATACGGACGTGTTCCTGAAATCGGACAAGTTTTCGACAATGCTCGCAGGCGGCGCGACATACAGAAAATACGGCGACGGCTTGAAGGCGAAGCTCGCGCCGTACGGCTATCTTGTTGTTAGGTATGAGTAATCCCTAATAGTATATAGTAAGTGATATGGTAAAGCGGGGCGCGAACCGAAAGGTTCGCGCCCCGTCCTGCGTTTGCGATAAATGCGGGCAATCTCCGCGCATGAAATCGAAAGGGCTTATTTGCCCCAAACGAATTTGTTTATTATCTTCGTGTAGCTCTGTATGATTTTAACCACTTTGACCGACACGTTTTCGTCGCGGTAGTCGTTGGCAAGCACGGTGGGTTCGTTGTTTTCCCTCATGGCAACCGCCAAATCTATCGCTTGCTCTATGTCGCGCCCCGATATTCCGCCGATTACGACAGTGCCTTTGTCGAGCACTTCGGGGCGTTCGGTCGAGGTTCTGAGCAGCACTCCCGCAAAGCCCAGCATTGCGCTTTCCTCCGAAAGCGTGCCGCTGTCGCTGAGCACGCAGAACGCGTTTTGTTGGAGTTTGTTGTAGTCGAAAAATCCGAACGGTTTGAGGTTTCTGACAAGCTTGTTGAATTTGAAGTTGCGCGCCTCTATGAACTTTTTGCTTCGCGGGTGGGTGGAGTAGATTACGGGAATTTGGTAGCGTTCCGCGATGTTGTTTATTGCGGTCATCAGCGACATGAAATTCTTTTCGTTGTCGATGTTTTCCTCTCTGTGGGCGGATACCAAGATGTATTTTCCCTTTTCAAGCCCCAATTCGGAAAGCACGCCACTTTCGGCTATTTTTGCCTCGAACTCTTTGAGAACCTCTTTCATGGGCGAGCCTGTCACGAAAATGTGCTCTTTGCGGAATCCCTCCGAAAGCAGATAACGCCGCGAGTGCTCGGTGTAGGGCAGGTTGATGTCGGAAATGTGGTCAACGATTTTGCGGTTGATTTCTTCGGGAACGTTTTGGTCGAAGCAGCGGTTGCCCGCCTCCATGTGGAAAATCGGGATTTTCAGGCGTTTCGCCGAAATTGCCGAAAGCGCGGAATTTGTGTCTCCCAAGATAAGGAGCGCGTCGGGCTTTTCTTCGAGCATAACCTTGTAGGACTTCGCTATGATGTTGCCCATGGTTTCGCCCAAATTCGCGCCGACGCTGTCCAGATAGTAGTCGGGTTCGCGCAGTTGCAGGTCTTTGAAGAAAACTTCGTTGAGGGAGTAGTCCCAATTTTGACCCGTGTGGACGAGAATTTGGTCGAAATATTTGTCGCACGCTTTTATGCACGCCGAAAGCCTTATGATTTCGGGGCGCGTGCCTATGATTGTCATTAATTTGAGTTTTTCCATATATCAAACTTTCTCGAAAAATGTGTCGGGCTTTTCGGGGTTGAACGGCTCGTTCGCCCACATGATTGTGATGAGGTCGCCGTCTCCGATGTTTTCAATGCAGTGAATATAGCCCGTCGGAATGTCCACAACTTTGAGGTTTTCGCCGTCGGTTATGTATTCAATCACTTTCGATTCCCCGACTTTTCTGAACCTTATCGACGCTTTGCCCTTCACCA
Source organism: Opitutales bacterium (assembly GCA_021641325.1). Taxonomy (GTDB): domain Bacteria; phylum Verrucomicrobiota; class Verrucomicrobiia; order Opitutales; family Intestinicryptomonadaceae; genus Merdousia. The sequence continues at coordinate 9,008 of JAJXPD010000020.1, read as the reverse complement.
CCAGATACTTTTCGTTCTTGGAATGGTGCCAGTGGTTGCCCTTTGTAATGCCGGGTTTTGTAATGTTTACCGAAACCTGCCCTCTGTCCGCCGTGCGGATAAATTCGGTAAAAGAGCCGCGGTCGTCAATGTGCATGTTGAGCGGGTAGTCGAAGCCGTCTTCGGGAAGGTAGCTCAGGTATGTGCTGTAAAGCTTTGTCGCAAGCGAGCCGCAGGTCATGTCGGGTATTTCTATCGTCTTTCGCGACTCCGCGAACGATTTTATAGTGTCGGCGATTTCCCCCAATTTTGCGCGGTGCGTAATCGGAACCATGCAGAACTTTTCGCCGATTTCAACTCCGTCTCCGCGCGTCGGAGAGCCTTTGAGCGCTCGCATGATTTCGTCGGCGAGGTCGTCGATATACACCACATGCATGTTTACGTTGGGGTCGTTCACCATGATGGGAAGCCCTCGCGCAACATTATTGCAGAAAGTGGCAATCGCGCTGTTGTAGTTGGGGCGGCACCATTTTCCGAAAACGTTGGGAAGCCTGTAAACGCAAGCTTTTGCGCCCGTCCGTTCGGCGTATTCGAAAATGTAGTCTTCGGCGGCTTTCTTGCTTTTGCCGTAGGGGTTGTCGAGCGCGGCCTGAATGGAAGATGTGATGAGAATGGTTGCCTTGTTGCCCGCGGCTTCAAGCTTTTCGAGAAGTTTGGTTGTGAAGCCGAAATTTCCGCTCATGAATTCGGCGGCGTCTTTGGGGCGGTTTACGCCCGCAAAGTGCAGCACAAAACCGCAGTCTTTTACGGCGGCGTCAAGCACGCTTTCGGGGGTGTCGATGTCGAAGGGAACTACGTTTTCGTATCCCTCCTGTTTGAGCCGGCACAGGACGTTTTTTCCGACAAACCCGTTTGCCCCCGTGATGAGAATTTTCATCTGGCTTTCCATTCCGCAAGCTCTTTTTGTATGTAGGAAAGTTCGAGGAGCTTTTTCTTCACTCCCTCGACGTCAAGCTGCTTTGTGTTGTTCGAATTGTATTCGTCTACGGTGGCAAGCTTTACGTTTCCCTTTTCGAAATATTTGTCGTAATTGAGGTCGCGCGAGTCGGCGGGGATTCTGTAAAAGCCGCCCATGTCCTCCGCCCTTACGAATTCCTCTCTCGTGAGGAGGGTTTCGTACAGTTTTTCGCCGTGGCGCACGCCGATGATTTTCGTTTCGTTTTTTGCGCCGAAAAGCTCCTTCACCGCCTGCGCGAGGTCGGCGATAGTGCACGCCGCAGCCTTTTGAACCATGATGTCGCCCGCGTGCGCGTTCCTGAACGCGAATACGACCAGTTCGACTGCCTCTTCCAAGCTCATGATGTAGCGGGTCATCGACGGTTCGGTTATTGTCAGCGGCTTGCCCGCCTTAATTTGCTCTATGAACAGCGGTATGACCGAGCCGCGCGAGCACATTACGTTTCCGTAGCGCGTTCCGCAAATCAGGGTGGAGTTCGTCGTGCGCGATTTTGCCACGAACACTTTTTCCATCATCGCCTTAGACGTCCCCATCGCGTTTACGGGATACGCCGCCTTGTCGGTGGAGAGGCATATGGTTTTTTTTACGCCAGCGTCTATTGCCGCCGTGAGGACATTGTCGGTGCCGAGCACGTTTGTTTTGACCGCCTCTATCGGGAAAAATTCGCACGACGGGACCTGTTTCAGCGCGGCGGCGTGGAATATGTAGTCCACGCCGTGCATTGCGTTTCGAATGCTTTGAATGTCGCGGACGTCGCCGATATAGAATTTAATTTTGTGGTCGGCGTATTCCTTGCGCATGTCGTCCTGCTTTTTTTCGTCGCGGGAGAATATGCGTATTTCGCCGATGTCTGTTTTTAGAAATCTTTTCAGTACGGCGTTCCCGAAAGAGCCGGTTCCGCCTGTAATCAGCAGTGTTTTATTTTCGAACATACTATCGCCAGTATTTCCATGCGCGGTTTTGTTGTCAGAGGTATTATTTCGGCATGGGGAAAAGTTTTTCGATAATCTCGACCGAAAGCGAGACGTCGAAATTTTCCTCCAAAAATTTCCTGCCGTTTTCGCCGAGTTCACTGCGAAGTTCGGGGGAGCTTGCGAGCTTTTCGATTGCTTCGGCGAATGCTTCGGGGTCGGAGGCGTCGCGCCAAAGCCCGCATTTTGCCTGCGTTTGGACAAGCTCCCGATAGTCGGTGTTTGTGTCTGTCGCGGCGAGAATCGGCAGAGACGTCGCCATGTAGGAAAGCGTTTTCGACGGATAGTTGGGGATTGTGAATTTCGGGCTGAGTATGACAAGCCCGACATCGCAGGACTTCGCAATCTTTTCGTAGTCGTCGCGCGGCATGTAGGAGTGGAACGCGGCGTTTGAGATTTTTTTCTCCGAAATGAATTTTTCGAGGTCCTTTGCCCGCGTGCCCGAACCTATAACCAGAAAGTAGATGTCGCGCCTTCCCGCGAATTTCGACATCGCCGATTTCAAAAGTTCCGTGTATTGCGGCAGCCCTATATTGCCCCCGAAAAGGAATGCGCAGGCGTTTTGCGGAACATTGTATTTTTGCCGTATCCCGCGCGATTGCGGCGGGGTTTCGCGTGGCGGAACGTTTATTGTGTTCGGAAAATATACCACGCTTTCGGGCGGTATGTACGGATTGTGCCGCCTGATATATTCGATGTTCCCCTCCGACATGCAGCCGATTTTGTCGGAGCTTTTGAGCATGGATTTTTCGACGCTCCTGAAATAAAAATACAGCGGCGAGTATTTTTTCATTATCCCCAAGTCGACCGCGTTTTGCGGGAATATGTCCTTTTGCATCAGAAATACGGGGCAGCCGAATTTCCGCTTTGCCCATTTTGAAACCGGCGCGAACGTTATCGGCGGGGCGAGCGATATAATCAGGTCGAATTTTTCGCCCGAATAGAATTTCTTTATTCCGCGCTTCATCAAAAACGGGAGCTCCAAAAATGCGATTCCCTTTTTCAGCAAGCCTACTTTTTGTATTTGCGGAGTTTTAATTCTCAAAACTTCCACGCCGTCCTTGCGGACAATTTCCGCAATGCCGTCCGTTTCCACGGAGGGGTCGGCGAACGCCACTTTTACGGAGTGTCCCGCCTTTACAAGAGCTTTGTTTAGGTCGTGGTACATTCCAGACGAAAGCGAGTATGTCGGTGTCAAATTTAGAATTTTCATTGCGCTTTGCCGTTTTTCTCGCCGTTTCTGAATTCTTCGGGCACGGGGTTTATGTTGAGCATTTTGCCTATGAGCAAAAGCCCCGCCACGGTGCAGCCCAGAATTACATAGCCCGCGGCGTCGTGCACCGCGCCGCTTATGGAGTCGGGCCCGTTTTGGTATGCCCAGAAGGCGAGGAACAACGCTCTGCATAGATTGAAGAAGAACGCCAGCGCCATCGACGAAACAACGAGCGTGATTTTTTTCCATGTCTTTTCAAAAAACACCGCCGCCAAAAAGCTTCCCGCAAAAAGGCATGCCGTCAGCGAGCGTATACCGCTGCACGCGTCGGCGACGCCGATGCTTCCGCTCGGAAATTGTATTGTGTTGCCGTGCAATTCCGCCGCAAAGCCCAAGCCGGTCATTATATCGAAGACTACTTTTGCCACAACCGAAAGCAGGAATAGGCTAACCCTGCTTTCCACAACCCGAAACAATGGGGCTGCAATCAGCCATATGAACGACGGGAAGACAAACAGCGACACAAACGCAAGCCTTTCCGACGTTTTCGGGCGCATGCCGGCATTGTCTTTGCCCGAAAGCAAATATGCCGACGCGAAAATCGTGAACGAAAGCGCGAACGTCATTGTAAATGCGGGGACGCCGCGGTTTTGGGTGAGGAAAAAGAGGAATGCAAACGCCAAAAACGTGGCGATTCCGCATGCGAACATACCGCCGAAGGCGAAATCCGCCGCAAGCGAAACCGCTCCGATTGGGGCGGATTTTTCCCTGCGCTTTTCGAAAAATTCGGCTATTTTCTCCTTTCTGTCGAACAGGACATACAGGACAAAAAGCGGGGTGAGGTATCCGAACGAGTAATCCTGCCGCTTGCTCCAAATGGGTATGAGAGTTTTGCAGACCGATGCCGCCATGAGCAAAAGCCCCGCGCCCGCAATCTTTACCTGCATGGGAAGTGCCGAAAATGTAAACGGCTTTTGTTTTCGGGATTCCATTGTCATTCCTTGTTTTGGGGATAGAGAACCATTGTTCCCAGCTTGTCCAGCAGTTCGAGAAAGTCTTTGTTGTTTATGAAATTTTCAAGGGGATATTCGCTGTCTATTCTCACAAAAAACTGCTCGGGCGAGCCTGCGAGCGCGTCGGAGAATGCGTGCTCCAAGTAGGAAATCGGGTTTGAAATAAGCGCGTCCTGTCCGTATTCGTAGCGTTTGCCGTCTACGATAAACCAAAACCACACATTGCGGTGGTAGGTGCCGAACTCGGTTTTGAAGCTGTATTCGCGGTAGTAGGCTGGGAAAAGTTTGCCGTTTTTTGCCGACAGGAAGTAGTCGTGCTTCTTTTTGTCGTGCAGGTTTGTCCAGCCGTTTTCCACCCAGCATCTGTCGGGAGTATGCAGCGAAGCGAAGCGCACGTCGAGCTTGTTCGGCGCCCAGTGCGAAATGTATAGCTGGAATGTTTTGCCGTCGGGGAGCGTGTATTCACGGTTGAGCCACTCCGTTACCGAGAGCAGGCGTTCCGAGGCTCTTATAACTTCCTCCGTGTTGCCGAGCGGAAGGTCTTTCGACTTCATTTGTCCGATTTCCGCGGGTATTGTCAGTTTGAGGTAGCCGTCGGGCTTTTTCTCGAAGTCGCGGGTGTTTCTTTCGAATTTTACCGACACGAAGAATACTCCGAGTATTCCCGCAACCAGCGTTATGATTCCCAAAAAATATTTCATGATTATGTGATTGTATGCCTTAAATTGTCCCGTTGTCGGCGTTGATTGTCTGCCCCGTGATTGACGCCGCGCCGTCGGAGAGCAGGTAGGCTACCGTCTTTGCCACGGACTCCGTGCTTGTCGCGCTTTTGAGCGACGTTCTTGCGTAGATTTTCGCCCGCTGCTCCTCCGTCAGCGACGCGCTCATGTCGGTCTGCATGAAGCCCGCCGCAACCGCGTTCGAGCGTATCCCGCGGACGCCCCATTCCCTTGCTGTGTTTTTCGAGAACGCCTCCAACGCGCCCTTGCTTGCCGCGTACATCGCAAGTCCCTTATAGCCCGTGTGCGCGCTCACCGACGAAATGTGGACAATAGCCCCGCGCGTTCCGTGCAGAATCATGTTGCGTATTGCGTATTTCGCAAGAATCATCGGCGCGAACGTGTTGACTTCGAACATTGCGCGGAGCTTGTCGGCGTTCATGTTTGTGATGATGTCGTCGTAGGCGGTCGCGGCGTTGTTGACGAACGCGCCGAGGACGGTTTCGGGCGAGACGAAGTCGGCGGCGAAAATTGCGCGCCGCGCGGCGTCGGCGTCGGAGAGGTCGGCGCATTTGAAGCGGAGTTTGTCGGGGAATTGTTCGCCGAGTTTTTCCAGCGCGTCCGACTGCCTGCGGCTGACGGCGAAAACTTCGTCGCCCCGCGCAAGCAGCACTTCGCAGATTTTAAGCCCCAGCCCCCTCGACGCTCCCGTTAGAAGAATTTTCATGCGCGTTTTACCTTTCCAGTCCGCGTGGTTTCTAGTTTTTCGACGAATTTTACGATTCGCGGAATTTTGAATTGTTGCAATGATTCGGCAAGTTTTTTCCGCAGCGTCGGCTCGTCGATTTCCGCTCCGCGCTCGGCGACGATGTCGGCGCAGAGAATGTTGCCGAGAACCGAATTTTTTTTGCCGAACACCGCGGCGTCGGCGATTCCCTCCACCCCGCGCAGCGCGGCTTCGACCTCCGCGGGATTGACCTTGTAGCCCCCGACGTTCACCATGCCGTTTGCCCGCGCGACGATTCTGAATTTTGTCTTATCGGCGTCCGCCCATTCTATTTTGTCGCCCGTGCGGTAGAAGCCGTCGGCGTCGAAAGAAAAGCTTTCCGACGTTCCGAGAATGTCGCGGCGCAGGAGGATTTCGCCGTCGGAAATTTTCACGGAGTCCGCGATGTCGGGCGGAATCGAAAACGCGTCGCCGCCGCACGCGAAGAGCGCGCCCGCTTCGGTCGAAGCGTAGACGTTGTTGATTTTTGCCGACGGAAACATTTTTTCCACCCTGCGGCAGAGCGGCTCGTCAACGCGCTCGCCGCCGAAAGTCGCGCGGACGACGTTCGGAAATTCCGCGCCAGCTCCCGCGAGCATGCGGTAGAAAGTGGGCGTCGCCGAGATGTGCGTGATTTTGTGGCGGGCGATTTTCCCCGCAACTTCCTCCGCCGGCAGCCCGAACAAATTGACGAGCGGATTGCCGTTTGCCAGCGCCTGCAAGAGAACCTGAATGCCCGCCATGTGCGACGGATTGTACGCAAAGCCCCAGACGTCGCCCGCGTGCTTGGGCGACACCCGTATGCGCTTTGAAATTGAGCGCATTGTGTGCGAGACGCTCTTGGGGCGTCCCGTCGTGCCCGACGTGAAAAGCGTGAGCGTTGCCGCCGAATTTTTCGCGGCGTCAAGCAGCTCGCCGAGCGAGCCGAACGAGGCGGGCGAAAGGGGAATTTCGGCGTCGGGAGCGGCTTGCGAAAGCGCGGCAAGCTCGTCCTCCGACATGTCGGAATCGACGATTTCGACCGACACCCCGCGCGAGAGCGCCGCAAGCAAATCGCGCGAAAATTCGAAAAGGCTTTTGCACTGTATGCGCCGACGAACAGAGGCCGCGCGGTTTGCGGCGTCGAGCAGGTCGGCGTACGAGACGGGAGAGGGGAGGTCGGGGAGAAACGGCTTATTCATCGGGGAGCTTTTTGAGAATTTCCCCGACGGTGTAGACAATGCCGTCCTCGAAAACGTCGACGCCGAATTGCGCCTCGATTTTCACTGTAAGCTCGGCGAGGTCGAACGAGTCGAAATGCAAATCGTCGCGCAGCGATGTTGCGGGGGTGATTTCCTTTGTAAATGGTTCTTCCTTGTTCGCTTCGATGTTTTTGATAATCTCCGACAGCTTCTCCAACATATGAACTTCTCCGAATGCTAAATTTTCATTGCGGGATTGCCGAGCATATGGCAATCGTTTTTGCAGCCTCTGTATACCGCGCTCAATGGGGCTATTTTATTGTTGTCTCCTATCTTGCAATTCGGCAATAGCACGGAACCAGTCCCGATTGTGTTGCCGTCTCCTATTTTCACGTTGCCGAGAATATTCGTGCGCGGGGCGAAAAAGTTGAAGTTGCCTATTTTGCAATCATGTCCCACAATTACCTCGCCGTTGAAAAGGTTGCCGTCGCCTGCTGTTATTTCGGAGGTGAATGACGAGCTGAATATGATGTTGGCTTCGCCGAATTTTACAGTTTCGCCAATAAGGCAATCGTAGGCAATTAGCGTGTAAAATTTCGCCCCCATTGCCTTCAAGTCGTCGAATATTTTTTTTCTGATGTCGGGTCTGCCGACGCCGATTACGCAGTATTCGCCGTCTTTGAAAACGTGGTCTTTGACATCGCCGAGAAAAAGATGTTGCAGGCTTTTGGCGTCGACAACGTTGCCGTTGTGTCCGAGAAATCCGCCGAACGACAATCCCAATTCGGGCTTGTGTTTTATCAGAACCTCCAAAGCCAAATGGCATTCGCGCGCGAATCCGCCTCCGCCTACAATAAATATCTTTTTCATAATCAATATGCTCCGCAGTCAAGAACGTAGTCTTGGGCTGTAATCCATTTTGATTTTTTTGAAAGCAGAAAAACGGCGAGTTCCGCCGCGTCGGCAACTTCTCCCACTCCCAGAGGATAGATGTTTGCCTTGTTTTTTAAATAGTCGGGGTCTCTGTGCGTCATCGGGGTTGAAATATCCGCGGGCGATATTACGTTGACGCGAACGCCATTCGGCGCGATTTCGCGTGCCGCCGATTTTGCCGCAGCCGTTATAGCAGCCTTTGCACCCGCATATTCAATCTGCCCCCTTGCCGAAATATGGGCGGCGATTGACGCAAATAAAACGCACGCCGAGCCTTTCCCCGCGTTGACGCGCCTGTCGGCAAATCCCTTCAACATCATTATCGGGGCAAATGCATTGATGTCATACATTTGTTTCATTTCGCCGTAGTCTATGCATTGTAAGGGGCTTATTCTGGCAATCCCCGCGCAGTATGCGAGCCCCGAAAGCTTGCCGTATTTGTCTTTCAGGCTCTTCATATATTTGGGCAAATCGGCAATGTCTTCCGCCAAATCCTTTACTTCGCAGAAGAAGTTTTCGGGCGCGGAAGCTTGGGCTTTGGTATCCTCGAGCTTGTCGGCGCGGCGCGCTATGGCGACGACCGTCGCCCCTTCTTGGTTGAGCTTCAGCGCGACGCCTTGTCCGATACCCGAGCTTGCGCCAGTTACCAAAAAGACCTGTTCTTTTGCAAACAGAGGCATTTTTTAGAGCTTTGCCAAATTGAGCAAATCTTTAACCGTTTTGAGCTCTCCGATTTCTTTGAGCGAAATTTTTACGCCGAAATCTTTGTCGAAAAACGCCATTATAGCCATTTTCGAAAGGCTGTCCCATTCGTCGTAGTCGGCGAGAACGTCGTTTTCAAGGACGGGATCGTCGCGTTGCAGAACATCTTGTAATTCGGTGAGAAATTGTTCTTTATTCATGTTTGTCTCCTAATATTTTGTTTTTCCAGTTGGAAATAAGTTCTCTTCTTGTCTTGAAATTCTTCGGCTTTTCAAATGTCTGAACGCCGCCGCAGAAAGTCCCTTTCCCCCCGAGCGTAATTACGCACGATGCCCAACTTAATCCGTTCCCGAACGATGCGCACAGGATTTTTACGGGTTCACCGAAATTCTCCTTGTATTTCATACAAATCAGTGAGGGAATTGAATTCATTGTCTGGTTGCCGTAGTTTTCAAAAGCCTCATACGACGCCTTTTCAAGCGGAAAGGCGATACGTTGCGCCACGGTTTGGAC
>JAJXPD010000186.1:1198-3986 GCA_021641325.1 Opitutales bacterium | reverse complement strand
AAAGAATAGACCTCGAACGCAGACTCGGCGACGTAAAACAGTCCGACTCCGCCGCAAGGCAGAAGCTCGAATCCGTCCAGCTCGAACTCAAACAAAGCAGGGAAAATCTCGAAAGGCTCGCCGCCGAGGGCGACGCCCTCAAATCGGAAAACCGCGCCATCGAAGCCGAAAAGCAGGCTCTGGCAACGCGCCTCGAAGTGGCGTCTGCAAAAGAGCAAATCTACCGCGAAAACATAAAACGCTACGAGACTCTTGTAAACATCGAAAAGAACGAAAAGGAGAAAATCCGCGAACACGCCGAAACGCTCGCCGTCGGCGTCGGCGAGCTTGCCGCGCAGCAGGAAAAAATGACGCGAAGCGTCGGCGAACTCCGCCCCAAGACTTCGTCGGAAATTTTCGCCGAAATAAAGCCGCACCTCGCCACCGCCACGTTAACCTACGTCGAAAGCGGCATTTTCGGCAAGAACAAGACTTCGGTTTCGCGCAGGCTTGCGCCGGTTGAAATCGGCGGCAAAATCTGGCTTGTCGCAAATTCCGAGGGCACGCCATTTGCGCCGTTTTCGAAAAAGGACAGGCAGTATTCGGAACCCGAATCGATGTCGGTTTCGGTGCGCGGAAAGAGCTTCGAATTCAAGCCCGATGCCGTTGTGTCGCTCGCGGAAGACCCGCGCCTGATTGCAATAGCCGTTCCCCGCGAATTTCTCGAAAAGGAAAAAATCGAGCCGCTCAAAATTCCGAAAAACACATTCGCGTTTCCCGACTGCGTCGTGGTGGACGCGCAGAACTCGAAATACGGGCAGGTGCCGTTCCGCGCCGACTTCAAAAACGCGGACTACGCAAGGCTCGACGTCGGACTTATGCAGTCGGTCTTCGGCGAATTTTCGCCGTCGGTGGGCGACATCGCAATTTCCCGCAACGGCGATTTCGCGGGAATCGTGCTCGGCGGCGACCTCGCCGTTCTGCTCCGCGCCGCGACTCCCCTTAAAAGCGCGGGCGTTGGCGCTGCGTATTCGAAAAAATCTGCGCGAGAGCTTGTCGAAAACGCATCGTCGCGCTTCGCAAAAATCCCCTACGGGCTGCGCTAAAAATCGCTCGGCGGCGGTCTCAATTTGCTTGCATTTTTTACGCGCCCGCGCAAAACTGTTTTCCGATTCGGAAAACATAACGCAAAGGAAAGGAAAAAATGGAAAAGCATTTGTATCTATCCCTCATTCCCGAAGCCCTCGTGGCGTCGAACCTACCGCCGCAGGAATTCGGCGCGTACTTCGCAACGGGCGTTTTCCGCAGAAACTGCGACCAAGCCGTTTTCTTCGAAATCGACCCGAACTTCGAGTCCGACTACCTGCCGATTGACAAATTCGACAAGCTCTGCGAACCGCACCCCGACGGCTCGCCGCACAAGTCGGTTTACCTTTCGGTCTACCGCGTGCTCGAACACGTCCCGATGTCGGCGTTCAAAAACCTGTATGTTGTGACCTCCGACGGCAAGACGCTAGAGCTCTCCCCCGCCCCGTTCGTCCCCGATTTGAAGCCGCACCTCTATTTGTACCAGGACCTCGCGCCGTGCAAGCCCAGAGTTGTAAGCATTCTCAACCCGGCCGAATACATCGCGCGGCTGACTTCGAAAGACAGGCTCGTGCACGTCGATAAAATCGCCTTTTGCGACTTGAAACTCGGCGCGCTCGAATCCGACCCCGAAAACGGAGATCTCGGCAACCTGCCCTACATCAACAGCTACCACCTGCGCTACTGCCTCATGCAGGTTCGCAACAAGGGCGGCAAAAACAACAAGGTCGTAGCCCGCTCCGCCTCCGACTTTCTATACAGGACAATCAAAAACGGTTTCTATGTAGGAGTAGGCGACGACATGCTCTACTACCCCATGCCGTCGAAAGAGGAGCTTGAAAACAAGCACTACAACTGGTGGCGCTCGGCGCAGTCGGCATTCGGCTCGTAAGCCGAATCGCACGCCAGAAAAAGGCAAAAGCCGCGCGGAAACCCGTGCGGCTTTTTGAATGCAAACGCTGCGCCTATTTAACGAAAACGCCCGCGCCTTTGAGCTTCTGGATAAACGACTCGTCCGCGGAGGAATCCGTCAAGACCTTGTCAATCATGTCGAAATCGGCAAAGAAGCGCGCGCTGCGGACGCCGAACTTGGAGGCGTCGCACATGAGGATTTTCTCACGGCAGTATTGAAGCACGTTTTCCTTGAATTCTGCGTGGATTTCCGCAACTTCGCTCGCCCCGCGGTCGAGGTCGAGGCCGTTGCACGAGAAAAACGCCTTGTCTACCGAAATCTTGCGCACCGTAGACCACGCAATAGCCCCGCCGTAGCTTAGGCTTACGCGGTCGAGCTTGCCGCCAGTGGCGACAACGTTGATTTTGCTCTTTCCCATTAAGGGAACAACAGTATCGTGCGCGTTCGTGATTACCGTAAGCTCCATATCGGGGAGGATTTCCGCCAGAGCCAAAACCGTCGAGCTTGCGTCGAGCAAAATAGTGTCGCCCTCCTTGATGAATTCGAGAGCCTTTTTTGCAATCTCCTGCTTTGCGGCGCGATGCTCTTTGAGGCGCTTTTGAAGCGGGAGGTCAATCGCTCGCTTTTCGATGCGCAACGCGCCGCCGTGCGTGCGGATAAGCTTGTTCTCGGAATCGAGAAACTCCAAGTCGCGGCGGATTGTTTCGTCGGTGACGTCGAACTGCTTTGCCAGTTCGATTGTTCGCAGGCTCGGTTGGGTTTCGAGCATTGAAAGAATTACCCTTTGGCGTTGTCTTGCTAACATAATAC
>JAJXPD010000186.1:0-1188 GCA_021641325.1 Opitutales bacterium | reverse complement strand
CTATTAAAGCGGCTTTTTTCATAGTCAAGAAGATTAATTTTTTGTCCGGCGCGGCGACCGGCGTTTTTTATCGCATAAAAACATTTTTCAAGAAAAACAATCAACATTCAAAAAAAAAGCTTGCGCCTATCGGGAGTTGCATTTTTATAGTGTTATGAACACATGGAATTCTTTTAGGTATCTTTTGGTTTCAATGGGTGCATTTCTTGCGGCTGAAAATCTTTTTTCCTCGCCCGTGTTGATCAGGGAAACGCACAACGACGGAAGCGTTTCGGAAAAGCGCGTCGAAAGCCAGGAGCTCGGCGGCGGGCTGGAGCGAATCACTATAAAAAAGGAATCGCTCGGCGGTGTCGCGTATGTAGATATAATACCCGACTTCGCCCGCGCGGAAAAAGGCGACGAAGGCTACTGGGTTGACGGCCGCGGCTGGTTCGGCAAGTTCGACCGCGACAACGGGGAGTTCTGTTATGTCAGAAGTTTTATGCCCATTTTCGGCATGAAGAAAGCCGGCAAGACATTCTGGGCTGTCGTCAAAACATACCGCTTCAACTACGATTTCAGGGTCGATGTAAAGGACGGCAAATACGCGGTTTATCCGCGCTTCAGAATCGACAACGTGCGCAAGTTTTTCGACCCTTACGACGACATTGTTGTGGAATACCGCGCGCTCGAAGGCAAAGACGCGAACTATTCGGGAATGGCGCGCGGATACAGAAACTACCGAATTGCCCGCGGCGAAATCACGCCGATAAAAGAGCGCGTAAAAAAATACCCCGAGCTCGACTACCTATGCGATTCGATTGTCGTGCGAATCCAGACGCACGGAGCAAAGCCGATACCCGAAACCGACATCACCTACACAAAGGAAACCGAGCAACCGATTATCGCGCACATGCCGTTCGGCGTGTCGGAAGAATTCGTGCAGGCAATCAAAGATTCCGGCGTTGACAAATGCACGATAGTTTCGGCGGGCTGGAACAACGGCGGCTACGACGGCAGAACGCCATCGCACTTCCCCGTGGAAATTACGTTTGGGGGTGAAGACGCCTTCCGCAGGCTAATCAAAAAAACGCAGGATTTGGGCTTCCAATTCACCCTGCACGCAACGAATACCGACGCGTATCCCGTCTCGCCCATGTGGTCGCCTAGCTACATCTCGAAATGGCGCGACGGCTCGCTCGTCAAGGG
>JAJXPD010000185.1 GCA_021641325.1 Opitutales bacterium | reverse complement strand
TGCTGATTGCGCCCGACTTCGCCACCGCTTCCGCGATTGCGAACGTGCCCTTTGCGCAGTCCTTGATTTCGAAGATGCCCATGGGGCCGTTCCAGAGGATTGTCTTGCTCTTGGCGATTTGTTCTTTGTAAAGCTCGACCGTCTTCGGACCGATGTCTACACCCGCCCAGCCGTCGGCGATGTTGCCGTCCATGACTTCCATCGGGCCGACTTTGCCGCCCGCGAAATCGATGGACTGCGTAACCGCGTTGTCGATGGGAAGCAGGAACTTTACGCCCTTCTTTTCCGCCTTCGCCAAAGCCGCCTTTGCGAGGTCGATTTTATCGGGTTCGACAAGGCTTGTGCCCGTCGTGCGACCCTGCGCGAGCGCGAAGGTGTACGCCATTGCGCCGCCGATGAGCATTGCGTCGCACTTGTCGAGGAGCGAGTCGATAACCGTGATTTTGTCGGAAACTTTAGAGCCGCCCAAGATTACCGTGAACGGACGGACGGGGGTTTCGGTCTTCGAACCGAGGAATTCGAGTTCCTTTTCGATGAGAAGACCCGCAACCTTAATCGGCAGGTAAGCAGCCACGCCCGCTGTTGTGGCGTGCGCTCTGTGCGCCGTGCCGAAAGCGTCGTTTACATAGGCTTCCGCGCCCGTGTCTTCGACAAGCTTCTTTGCAAATTCGGGGTCGTTCTTCTTTTCTTCGGGGTAGAAGCGCGAGTTTTCGAGGAGAACTACGTCGCCCGCTTTCATTTTCGAGCAGGCTTCCTTTACCTTTTCGCCGATGCAGTCGTCCACGAAAACGACGGGCTTGCCGAGCTTTTCGGACAGCGCCTTCGCCACGGGAGCGAGCGAGAACTGCGTGTCGGCCTTGCTTTTCGGGCGGCCGAGGTGGCTCGTGAGAACGACCATTGCGCCTTCGTCGAGAAGGTACTGGATTGTGGGCAACGCCGCCACAATGCGGGTGTCGTCGCTGATATTGCCCTGTGCGTCAAAGGGCACGTTGAAATCGACGCGAACGAAAACTTTCTTTCCCTTCAAGTCGACGTCTTTGATGGTCTTGATATTTGCCATAGTTCTTACCTATTGAGTTTTTTTGGAAAATTAAGCCTCCCATATTTATGCCCGCGCAAAAAATTGCAAGTTTTTTTAAACGCTTCGAATTTGCGCAAAATTTGCCGCGCAGGGCGCGTGAAACACAACCATATCCGCCGCGCGAAAAAAAATCCGAATTTTTCCTCAAACGCTTGACTTTTTGCGGGAAAAACCGCCCAAAACGCCAAAACTTTCCTCAAACCGCCCCGTGCGCTTTTTCTTATTCTCCTGCGCAACGCGCGTCTATTCAAACCCGTTTCTTGCAAAACATCGCATACCCCAACGCGAGTAATTGCCGTAGGCAATACGAACTAAAACAAAAAAGGCGCGGTTATAGCCGCGCCGCATAATCACCATGAGGAACGAAGCTCCGTCGGGAGGCGCACCTTGCGCCCGAAGTCCCGTCGTGCGTGTCAGCGGGGGGACAGGCGGGAGTTTTCGTGGTAGCGAAAACCGCCTTTTGGGGGCGGCAAGCCCCCTCCGTTGCCGTGCAGACTGCTAGTCTGCTTATTTAGAGGGTTGTTTGATTTCGATGATGTCGTGGGGAGCGCTTTCTTTCTGACCCGCGCCAGTGAGACGGGTGAAACGCGCATTTTTGCGAAGCTCGGGGAGAGTCTTCGCGCCGAGATAGCCCATGCCGCTCTGAATGCCGCCGACAAAAATCTTCAAAGCTTCGTCGAGAGAGGAGGAGACTTCTTTGAGAGCCTCGACACCCTCGGCGGTAATTTTGTCGCTCTTGACTTTGAGGTCGTGCCCATAACGCGCGGCACTGCCTGCTTTCATCGCCGCAAGACTGCCCATGCCGCGGTATTGCTTGTACATCTTGCCGTTGATTTCCATAACCTGACCGGGGGCTTCGGGGCAACCAGCAAGGAGACCGCCGCAAATCATGGCGTCGGCGAGGGTGAGAGCCTTGACCATGTCGCCGCTCTTTGTAATGCCGCCGTCGGCAATGATTCTAACGCCGCATTTCTGGGCGGCTTTCGAGCAGACATAGAGGGCTGTGAGCTGGGGAATGCCTACGCCCGCAACAATGCGCGTCGTGCAAATCGAGCCTGGACCTTGCCCGATTTTGATGGCGTCCGCGCCGCATTCGGCGAGATACTCAACCCCCGCGCCGTTCGTTACATTTCCGCCGATGAGCGTGAGTTCGGGGAAAGCCTTGCGGAGAGCCTTGACCGTCGAGCCGACGCCCTCGGTGAAGCCGTGCGCGGTGGAGACTGCGGCTACGTCCAAGCCCTCGTCTACGAGCGCGCCGACGTGGTTTATGATGTTTTCGAAATCGACCGAGCCGTCCTTGTTGCGCATCATCGCAATGGACGCGCCGCAGAGAAGCCTGAACTTGGAGTCGCGGGCGTTCTTTTGGGGAGCGCCGCGCTCTTCGGAAATTCTTTCGATGTCGGAGAGCGTGAAGAGCCCTCGGAGCGTATCGTTGTCGTCTACAACAAGGAGCTTGTGGACGCCGAAATGCTCGTCAAAGAAAGCGTCGGCAACGGCGATGGGGTCTGCGCCGAGTTCCTTCTGGTTGACCGTGAAAACGTCCTTGCGGGGCGTCATGGTCTTGGCGACCGAAAGCGCGGCGTAGCGTTCCTTTACAATGCTTCCTGGGAGAAGCCCCACAAGCTTGTTTTGCCCGTCGACGACGGGGAAAGTGCGGAATCTGAAATTGCGGTCGGTTACGATTTTGAGGACGTCGCCGATGTGCATTTCGGGCGAAACCTTGATTGGCTCTTGAATCAGGCCGTGAATGTAGTTCTTGACGCGGGCAACTTCTACAAGCTGCTCCTTTTGGCTCATGTTGCAGTGGAGGAGTCCGAGACCGCCGTTGCGCGCCATTCCGATTGCCATTTGCGATTCGGTAACGGTGTCCATGTCCGAGGAGATCATGGGCAGGGAAAGCTTGATAGAGTCGGAGAGGGAGGTGTCGAGCCTCGTTTCGCGGGGAAGAACGTCGGAGTACTGGGTGGCGAGCGAAACGTCGTCGTAAGTCAGACCGTAGCCCGCGTTGGAGGTGAAGAACGCGTCGGCGTCCAGAAAGAATTTGTCGTCAATATTATTGCTCATAGCTAGATGATTTACCCTCACGGTAGTTAGAAGCATTTTTTTTGCCTGTCAAACAATTTTTCGCAAAATTCTGCGAAACTCCGCTCTACAAAAATAGCCTTTACAAAAAAAAAACCGCTTGTTAATCGTTTGAGACATGAAGAAAATACACATTTATGGGAAATATACGCTAATCGCACTGTCGTTTGCGGCGTGTCAAGTTTTCGCAAAACCCTACGCGACGCTCGACGGCGACACGCTTAAAATCGGCAACGACGAAATCGAAAGAACCTTCGAGTACAACGGCGGTGATTTGCGCACGCTCTCGGTTCTCGATAAAAAGTCGGGAATTTCCACTCGCTCTACGGCAAAATCGCCCGACTTGGCGATACCGTCGCAAAACGGCGACGCGCGGGACGGCTACTTCAAAACGCGCGACGTGGCGGATTCGGACGTAGAGGCGGGGCGGCTCGAATGCGAAATCGGCTTCCGCAAGGGAAATTTGGAAGTAAAGAGGATTTTCAGAATATACGAAAAATCGCCCGCAATCGCATGCCAAATATATTTCAGGGGAAAGCCCGACGCGCGGGACTGGATAGGCTCGCGCGCGTCGTCGGCTGACATGCAGAATATAGAGACAATCACGGCGCGGGGCTTCGGACAGTCCGCGCTTGCGCTCGACACGCTGTCGTTTGCGGGTCGCCAGTGGAATCTGCTCGCCGCCGAGTTTTTCGACGTTACCGACCACCACAACAACCTCGTCCGCGAAGTCTCCGCGTTGTCCTACCGCAAAATGCCCCTGCGCGGCAACATTCTGTACATGGACAACAAGGAGACTGCTGCGGGCTTTTTCTGGCTTAAAGAGACGCCGGTGTCGCCCGTGCAGCTGCCGTGCCCCG
>JAJXPD010000184.1 GCA_021641325.1 Opitutales bacterium | reverse complement strand
GTGAAAACGCCCCCGACGGTCTCGAAACCGCCCGTCATGACGCCCCCGCCCGCGCCCGTGCGCAAACCCGCGCCGGTAGTTCCGCCGCCCTTTGTGTCGCGCCCGAAAATTTCAATGCCCTCCGTACCGCCGAGCACTCCGAGGCAGGAGCAGAACAGGCAGCCCGAAGTGGTCATCAGGAGCGAACCGAAACAGCCGCCGCGCGTGCAAATGCCCTCGCGCCCCGCGTCTTCCGCTCACGCTGTGCCGCCGATTAACCGCGCTCCCGCGCCGGTCGTTCCGCCCGTGCCGTCGCGCAGCCCCGCGCCGCTCGTGCCGCCTATGGCGCGCCGCGCCCCCGCGCCCGCTGTGCCGCCGACCGCGCCGAAAGACGCCGCCGCCCCCGCCGCAGCCGACGGCGCAAAGCGCAAGACAATCATGGTAAAGCCGCCCTTCATTGTGCGCGACTTCGCAAAATCCATAGACGTAAAGCCTTTCCGCCTCATTTCGGAACTCATGGACATGGGCATCTTCGCCTCGATGAATCAGGCGATTGAAGAGCCTGTCGCAATCAGAATCGCGCTCAACCACGGCTTCGACCTCGACATCAAGCACAGGGGCGAACAACAGCAGCAGCAGCTTGCCGCCGCCGCCGCAAAGCGCGAAATGGCAAAGCGCATAGAAGACGACATCAAAAACTACGTCCCGCGCCCGCCCATCGTCTGCATACTCGGACACGTCGACCACGGCAAAACCACGCTGCTCGACACAATCAGAAACACGAACGTCGTCGCGGGCGAAGCGGGCGGAATCACCCAGCACACCGCAGCCTATCAGGTGGACTGCGGCGGCAAGAAAATCACTTTCCTCGACACCCCAGGACACGCGGCGTTCTCTAAAATGCGCGAACGCGGCGCGAATGTGACCGACATCGCCATTCTTGTTGTCGCCGCAGACGACGGCTTCATGCCGCAGACCGACGAAGCCCTTAACTTCGCCCAAAAGGCGGGCGTGCCGATTGTTGTTGCGATCAACAAAATGGACGCAAAGGGCGCGAATATCGACCGCGTAAAACAGCAAATGCAAAAGCGCGGAATCACCTCGGAAGACTGGGGCGGCGAAGTGCTCTGCACGCCGATTTCCGCGCTCAAAAACACGAACATCGACAAACTGCTCGAACTCGTGCTCCTGCAAGCCGAAATGATGGACTTGAAGGCAAACCCGAAGGCGACGGTAGAAGGCGTTGTAATTGAAAGCCAGCTCGAAGCCGGCCGCGGCGCAACATCGACTGTCATCGTCCGCGCGGGAACAATGAAGCCCGGCGACGTGCTCGTCTGCGGCGAAAACTGGTGCAAAGTGCGCGCATTGCTCGACGACAGGGGCAAAAAGATGAACAACGCAACCCCCGCAACCCCCGCGGTCGTAATGGGCTGGACGGGCGCGCCCGAAGCGGGCGAATCTTTCAAGCGCGTAGAAAACGACAGAACCGCGCGAAAGATGACCGAAGAGGCAATCCTCGAACGCAAAAAGGCGGAGGCGGCGGAAGTCGCCCCCAAGCCCACAAGCCTCGAAGAGCTGATGGCGGCAATCGAAAACAAAGACCAAAAGATTTTCAGGTGCGTCGTAAAGAGCGACGTTTCGGGCACGGTGGAAGCGCTCGTCGCCTGCTTGGAAGACATCAAGAGCGACAAGGTAAAGCTCGAAGTAATTTCAAGCGGCGTCGGGCAAATCTCGAAAACCGACGTCGATTTCGCGGCAACCGCAAACGCGTCTATCGTGGCGTTCAACGTCAAGATGGAAAACGGCGTTTCGGGCTACGCAAAGCACAAGGGCGTTGATTTCATCACGCACAACATCATCTACGAACTCATCAACATGGTTCGCGACGCCATGAAAAACCTCCTCGAACCCGAACTGCGCGAAAACAAACTCGGCGCGGCGGAAGTGCGCGCACTCTTCAACGTCTCGAAAGGCGGAAAGGTCGCGGGCTGCATGGTCACCGAAGGGCTTGTCAAGCGCGACAAGTTCGCGAGGGTGTTCCGCAAGGGCAGGGAAATTTCGAAGGGCAAGATATTCGACATCAAACGCTTCAAGGACGACGTTTCGGAAGTCCGCGCGGGCTACGAATGCGGCATATCGCTCAACAACTTCGACGAATTCGAAACGGGCGACGTTATCGAATGCTTCGAAATCCTCGAAATCAGACCCGACCTCTAAAATATGGGACAGCGCAAAATCAGAGTCGGCGAATTGATACTCCAAGAGCTTAGCGCGCTGCTGCACAGTCGCTGGCGTTCGGAGTCGGTGTCAATCACGCTGACGGAGGCGGACGTCTCGCCCGACCTCAGAAACGCGAAAATCTACTATTCCGCGCTCGGAAACCGCGAAAACATCGCGCGGGCGGGCAAGTTTTTGGCGTCGATAAAAAAGGAACTGCGCCAAATGCTCTCGAAAAAAGTGGTGCTGAAATACTCGCCCGACCTGCAATTCATTTTCGACGCGTCGGGCGAACGCGCCCTTAAAATACTCGCGGCAATCGACGAAATCGACGCCGGACAAAAGACCGAAGGGGAAGCGGAAAAGCCCGAATGAGCCTGTTCTTCCCCGAATACGCCGAAGAATTCAGGGCGCTGCTGGACGCCGCCCGCGGCAGGAAAATCGCGGTCGCGGGACACATGCGCCCCGACGGCGACTGCATTTCCTCGCAATTCGCCGCCGCCGACTTTCTGCGTCAGGCGGGCGCAGCGCAAGTCGTGTGCGTGAACCAAAACAAAGTGCCCTATCTCTACGAAAATTTCGCGGTCGGCGAAACAATGCTCGACGCCGAAACTTTCGACGACGCGTCCTTCGACATCATGACGGTAGACTGCGCCGACTACGCGCGGACAAACCTCTCGCTCTGCAAACGCTTCCCCGAACCGCTCGCGTGCATAGACCACCACGCGACAAACCGCCCGTCGGCAAAAATCAACATAATCGACGCAAAGGCGGGGGCGACTGCCGAGCTTATCGGCGGCCTTGCGCTCGACGCGGGGCTTGAAATCTCCAAAGAGACCGCAAACAGGCTCTACATGGGAATTGTCATGGACACGCGGCAGTTCACGACAACATCGACGCGCACAAAAACTTTCGAAATCGCGACGTCGCTCGTAAAGGCGGGCGCGGACGCGGCGTGGGTCGCAATACAGCTCTACCAGCGCGAGAAATTCGCAAAACTCAAACTTTTGGCGTCGTACCTCCAAACGCTCACAATGCACTTCGACGGGCGCGTCTGCATAGGGCTGTTGCCCGAAGGCGTCTACGAAAAAACGGGCGCGGAAAAGGCGGACAGCGACGGACTTGTTGACTACGCAAGAAGCGTGGACGGCGTGGACATCGCGGTGCTTCTCGAAGACATGAAAAACGGCGTCAAGGGAAGCCTCCGCGCAAAAACGCCCGAATACAAAGTCAACGAAATCGCCGCACATTTCGGCGGCGGCGGACACCTTGCGGCGGCGGGCTTCACCGCCGAGGGCGAAACAATCAACACGTTCTATCCGAAGCTCTTGAATCTAATAGAGGCTTCGCTTCAAAACGCAGACAGGTTAAAATAATGGAAAAAGCGGGTTCTGAATACGAGGGCATTCTCCTCATCGACAAAGACGCGGGCTGCACGTCGCACGACGTCGTGAACAAAGTGCGGCGCATACTCAAAATCAGAAGCGTGGGTCACGCGGGCACGCTCGACCCACTCGCGACGGGGCTGCTCGTAATCCTCGTGGGGCGCGCGACGAAAGTTTCGCAGTACCTAATGAGCCTCGACAAAGTCTACGACGGCGAAATGAAGCTCGGCGTCGAAACGAACTCGCAGGACTCGGAGGGCGAAGTTGTCTCCGAACTCCCCGTGCCCGAATCCGTCAACGAAGCGTACATGCGCGAGCAAATGGCGTCGTTCCTCGGAGACCAGTACCAGACGCCCCCGATGTTCTCGGCAAAAAAACTCAACGGAATCCCGCTCTACAAACTCGCCCGACAGGGGCAGGAGGTTCAGCGCGAACCGCGCTTTATCAACATTTCGAAATTCGAGCTGCTCGAATGGAACAAGCCCGCGGCGAA
>JAJXPD010000183.1 GCA_021641325.1 Opitutales bacterium | reverse complement strand
ACTCCACTGCCGGCAAAAAGGGAAAATAGGTAAAATAGGCAAATAGATAAATAGGTAAGTATTTTTTTTCAGAATGGCAGGAAAGGTTTTCCATTTAAATAGGCCATTGGTAGCAAAAATGGTAAGAAATTGGGAAGGATTTTACCAAAATTTTGGTCAATTATTAAGGACTTACGCAATTATGCCGATAGATGCAACTAAACCCTTCCTGTCTGCAA
Organism: Opitutales bacterium; assembly: GCA_021641325.1. GTDB lineage: Bacteria > Verrucomicrobiota > Verrucomicrobiia > Opitutales > Intestinicryptomonadaceae > Merdousia. The sequence continues at coordinate 3,863 of JAJXPD010000183.1, read as the reverse complement.
GCTCTTGAGTTATATAAAGTTATCCGCGCCCCCACCGTGAATCGAACACGGATTTGGCGTTTAGGAAACGCTCGTTCTATCCGTTGAACTACAGGGGCGGGATAAAGGAAATATGAGACCATAGCTTGGCTTGAAAGTCAACCATAATCCCGATATTTGCGTATATAAGTATCTTTTTGCCTATTTACCTATTTGCCGAGTTGGTTAGCGTCAATACCTATTTCTCCTATTTGCCTATTTTCAGAACGGCATATCGTCGTCATCATCGACTTCTATTCCAAGCGCCTTTTTAGCCTCGGAGATTCTATCTTTCAAGACAACGTATCTACCCTTGCCCCTTTTTACGATTTCGTAAAGATTGGGGAATGTATGCACGATAAATTCCACCCTTTCAGTTCGCAAACTTGAATATTGGTCAAAGAAACTAATCTTCTTATAGAAGCCGTCGTTTTGGCGAATCATAGCGTCCATTTTTGCCCTGTCTTTTTCGATTTCGGGAAGCATTCCGCTTGAAAACAAAACCACGGAAACGCAGATTGAGTACGACACCACTCGGCATGCCCGCTTTGCAATGTCGGCTGTGATTTGCGTCGCGCCTTCCGCTTGGGCGAAGATAACCGCAAGCCTGATAGCGTTTTCACGCGCCTTGCCAAGCAAAGACGCTTGGGTGCGGAGTTTGCCGTTCATAAGGAGCGTGTTGAAAGCGTCGAAATCCCAGAAGTATTCAAAGGCCTCTTGGTCGGCGTCGATCCAGACGGTTTCGCCACGCTTTCTGATATCGTAGGTGTTGTTTAGCAATTTCTCCCATTTCGCAATCGCCGACTCGTCGAGCGGTATAATTTCCTTGGAGTTTGGGACGGTTTTGGTCGCGCCTTTGCAGTAGAGAAACCTGCCAAGAAAACCGCTGCCGATAAAGCTGCCTTTGTTCTTTGCGACGATGTTGTCGATTATGTCGTTTTGCACCATCCAAAGCAGGGAGATGCAGGGGTTGGGCACGTTAAATACGCCGTTTACGATGCGGCTATGCTTTATTGGCTCGCCGCACCAGCCGCTGTTTAGAGTTTCGGTGTCGTCGCCCTGCTTGCGGTAGTTGCCCGCCACAATGTAGATGCTGTCCCGCGCCTCCTCGCATACGGAGAAGATTTCGCCGCCGCTTTCCTCCATCGCCTTTATCATGGCTTCCGATGTCGCGTTTTTTACGATGAAATCCGGATTTTTTGAAAGCTTTGGGGCGTCCGCTGTTTCGTCGTCAAAGCCGAAGCCTTCTTTGCCGTTAAGCTTGTCCTGCGCGAGCTTTGTTTTCGACTTCTTGAAAATCTCCAGCTCTTTTTCGTACTGGGAGATTTCCCGCAAGACGCGCCTTTCCAGATTCGAGAAAAGAGCCCGAATGCTTGCGCTTTTGCCGGTGGAGCTTTCGCCGACGCCGAGGATGTAAACGTTGGCGGTTTGCGTGTAGCCGCCGCTTACGGCGTTTCTTGCCTTAAAGACTCTGCCCATTGCGCCGCTTAAAATCCCGCAGGCGCAAAAGCAGAGAAGCTCCATAGGCAGATTTCTGGCGGTCGAATAGGTTTTTGCCACGTCGCGGATAACTTTCGGAAAGGCGCCGATGGGGCATTCGCTTTCGTAGAATTCCTTGTAGGCCTCCGAAAGAGTTTCCATCGTGGCGTAAAATTGCGTTGATTCGGGCATCCTAAATATTTTTGGCCTCCCATGCGTTGTTGCCGTTCTGGCATTGGGCTATGCGAACTGTCGGGATTTCCGCCTCATCATGCGGCTTGCAGTGCATAAACGCAAATTCGTTTTCGCCGTTCGTTTCCAAAATTGCCGACATTATGTTGGCGTAAATTCCGATAGTTTTTCCGCCCATACACCATTGTGTCGGGTGAAGATTTTTAGTGCGGAAATTTGGCTTGTCGAAATGATGAAAAAAGACCATCGCGAAGTTGTATTTTGATTTCAATGCGTTTATTTTGCAGAACAAATTCGCTATTGCCGAATGCTCTGAGAAGTCGCAACGGACAAGAGACAAAAGCGAATCTACAATCACTACATCGTAATTGCCTGCGCGTAAAGAGGTTTCAAGCTTCGATATAAACTCGTCTACCGAATAGTAGCAGTTTGTAGCGTCTGCATAGTGGAAATTATCATCTAACAAATTGTCTATATCTGAACCAGACTTTCGCGCAAAATTCGATACAATTCCATTGAAGTAAGCTCGAACATCGGCAGTCGGATTTTCAGCATTGAATAAGAGTGTTTTTGAGGGCTTAAAAATATCAAGCCCCAAGGTTTTTTCACCCAACGCAAAGCCGACGGCAAGTTGCATTGCAAGAACGCTCTTCCCAATTCCGCTTGCGCCAGAAATTACCCAAGTTTGACCTTTGCGTAAAAAATCACGCCCAATTACAACATTGTCAAAAACGAACATTGATTCGTTTTCTTCGGCAAGAATCTGTTTTAATGTGCGAATTTTCATAATGCTATTCACCTTTCTTCGCAGACGGACGGACTATAAAACAATGCTCAAGCAAGACATCGCAATCGCTTTTCTTGTAGCGAATGCATTTGCCTGAAAGCCGATAACTGGGCAATTTCCCCTGCCTGCGAAGCTGCTCAATGAACGTCGTTCCGATATTGAGATATTGCGCAACCTCGGCGCGGGTAAAAAGCCTGTCGCTTGCTTCAGACTGCGTTAATGTTTGTGTTTTTTCGTATTTTTTTTCCCCATACACAAAATAACGCCGTGTCAAAATTCCAAAAAAATAAACTGCCGCAAAATCGCGCAAAAAAGAATTGGAAGGCGCAAAAACGACACAAAATAAAAGTGTGTCGTTTTTAGATTATATGGCGCAAAAATATTTGGCAAAAATTGCTTGAATGGGTGAAATGTATCACTGGTGTTACAAGTGGAATCCCAAAATATAAACTTCCATTTTCCGCAAAATTTACCGCGTGTTCCGTTTTTTAGATCATTTATTTATCCTATTGAAAAACGGCCAAATAGAATTTCTTAAATAGGCTATTATCAAATGGTAATGGGATTAAAAATAAATGGATTATTCAGCTTGACTTGAAACGCTTTTTATATGTTTTTCGTTTCATGATAAAACGTACGGTAGAGGAGCAAATACTTAGATCAATCAGTTTTTTGGAAAGCGGAAGAGTGTTTTCGTCAACGGATTTTGCGGATATTGCGAATCAGAACACAATTAGAACGACTCTTAGGCGGCTTACATTGGCAAAGAAAATCGACGCTTTGGGGCATTCTTTATATTACAGGCGAATCATTACAAAAAAATACCCAATCGGCTACCAGCCCAAATATGATTCGGTGGCAAACGCCATAGCCCGCAGGTTCTCTTGGAAGATTTTTCCGACGCTGTCTTACACGTTTGCGTATTTTTCGTTGCGCAAAGACGGCGACCGCATATTTCCAAGCTCGGGGCCAAATAAAAAATTTGAGTTCAATTCTTTCGCATTTCAGGGAATCGTTGAATTTAGGCATATCCCGCTTAAATTGTCCCGAATAGCCGACAAAAAGGCGTTTATGTATGTTCAGGCGCTCATGGCTTTAGGGGAAGATTCCGAAGAAATGAAGCTAATATTTGCAAGAACTTCCACCGCGGATTTGCAAACCGTCGTCAGAAAAATAGCCTATGCGCCGCTAAGAATCCAGAATGTGTTTTTTAAAGAGCTTAAATCGAGGGAAAACGACGGCTTGTCGGATTCCGCGAAAGCTAATGCCGAAAAAATCAACAACTGTTATGAGATGGCGCAAGAAAAAAGGAAGCTTGCCCGAATACTCCGCAAGTTGTCATAGCTTGTATTCTACTTGTATGTTAGTTGTATGTTTTGCCTATGGG
>JAJXPD010000182.1 GCA_021641325.1 Opitutales bacterium | reverse complement strand
TTGGTTCTATGTGGCGTTTTTCACTAAAATCCACTCTCTTTGGTGTTGACCCAAAAATTTCACACGGGTTCGTGTGAAATTTAAAACGCGGAGAGGGGGGGATTCGAACCCCCGGTACACTTTTGGCGCACACTCGATTTCCAATCGAGCACGTTCGACCACTCCGTCACCTCTCCTTTTTATGTAAGTCTGCCAATCTGCCACGTCATTGGGGTTCAGTCAATATTTATTTCTCCGCTTTTTAGTTTTATTTGAGATGCTTGTTTTCGTTTGATTATTCCGTTGTGGCGGCTTTTATTTTTTACATGCGTTTTCTTATTACAGGTTTCGTAATGCTCATTTCCTCTTTCGCGTATGCGGCGGTTGATGTTTCCCGTATCTTCATTATTGCGAACTCCGACTCCACCGACTCCCTCCGTCTTGCCGAATTCTATTCCCGCGCTCGTTCGATTCCCACCGAAAACATCATTTCCGTTTCCGCAGGGAAGTCTGCCGTTATTTCGCGCTCGGTTTACGAGCGGAGTGTTGCCGACCCCGTCATTGACGCCCTCGTTGCGCGCGGTGCGGTATCGGCTACGGTTATCGGGCGGTCGGCGAAGTATCCGCGCAGGCTTTATGCGTTTCTTTCGCACGACGTCGATTTCATTGTGATGTGCATGATGCCGCATTCTGTTGCGCCGACTTCTCCGAAAAAATCGCCGTTCGACGGCGCGTCGGTCGATTCCGAGCTTGCCGCGACTTTCATTGCCTCCGACTCTCTTGCGCGTTCGTGTCCGAACCCGCTCTTCCGAAACTACGCCAATCCTGACTCGCACAAGGTATTCGGCGTTTTGCGTGTTGCGCGGCTCGACGGCGATTCTTTCGCGACTGCGAAGAAGTCGGTGGAGTCTGCCCTTGCCGCCGAGAGGGCGGGCTTGCGGGGCAGGGTGTACATAGACAAGTCGAAGAAGTATGCGATGGGCGACAGGTGGCTCGACTCCGCCGCGTCGGTTTTCCGCTCGATGTATTTTGACGTTTCGGTTGACGAGGGGCGCGGGCTTTTCGACTACTATTCGCGAATGGACGCCGCCGCGGTTTATTTGGGATGGTATGCGGCGAATCCGCGTTTTTATTTCTTGGAGGAGGGCTTTTCCCTCGCCGACGGCGCGATTGCCGACCACATATATTCTTACAGCGCGAAAAATCTGCGTTCGAGCGGCTGGACTCTGCGGTTTTTGCGTTGCGGCGCGGCGCAGTCTTTCGGAAACGTCTACGAGCCGTATCTTTCGGGCACGCACCATGTGGACGCCGTCGCGGAGGCGTATGCGCGGGGCATGTCGGCGGGCGAGGTTGCGTATGCCTCCGTTCCCGATTTGAGTTGGCAGACGCTTGTTGTGGGCGACCCTTTGTACGCGCCGTTCAAGGTGGGGCTTGACGTGCAGTTGGCGGCTCTCGAACGCGGGGAAATCGACGGGCTTTCGCAGTATGTCGTGCTGCGCGAGGCGAACAGACGGTTGGCGAAGGGCGCGGGCGCGGAGGAGGTCTCTAAATACATAGAGTCGTGGGTGGGGCGGATTCCCGACGACGCGCTTTTAATGCGTCTGATTGACGACGGCTACGGCGACTCTTTGCGCCATGCCGACGCGCTTCTTACGCGCGGCATATTTTCCGCGCCCGACAAGTTGGGCACGGCGTTTGCGCTTGCGCGGTTTTTCGAGTCGCGGAAAAAATATGCGGAGGCGATGTCGGTTTACGAGAGGCTTCCGCTTTCGCTTTCCGACGCGTTCAAGCGGGCGGTCGTTGCGCGGGCGGCGGGGCTTTCGGCGAAATCGGGATTGCCGCTTTCGGAAAAGTTTGCGTCGTTGAAGCGCAGGTTCGAGGAAATCGACGCCGCCGTCCGCGCGAAGGCCGCCGCCGAGAAGGCGCGGAAGGACGCGGAACGCGCGGGGAAGTCCGCCGCGCCAGCGAAGAAGTAGGGCGGCTGGGTGCTTTGGGGGCGCGTATTTTTTCGAAAAATTTTAATCGACAAGCGCGTTTTCGGTTTCAAACTCCTCCCTCCGTAAAAATTCAAAAGTCTGTAATACGGTATTTTTATGTGCAAAAATAGTCGGATATTAAACAGAATTGCGGTGGGCGCGCTTTTCTTCAATCAGGGCTTGGTTTTTTCGGCGTGGGCAACGCGCATTCCCGATTTCAAGGCGTCGCTCAACCTCGACGACGCCACGTTAGGCTCTATACTCTTTGCGATTCCGCTCGGGCAGATGTCGGTGATGATGTTGTCGGGCTGGCTTGTGGCGAAGTTTTCGAGCGCGAAGATTGTCCGCATTGCGGGCGTGCTGTACCCCGCGATGCTTTTTGCGATGACCTGCGCCGACTCAATCTCGACGCTTTTCGCCGCGCTTTTCCTCTTCGGGATTTCCGCGAACATGTCGAACATTTCAATCAACACGCAGGCGGTGGACGTCGAGCGCATCTACGGGCGTTCGGTGATGGCGTCGTTCCACGGGTTGTGGAGTTTGGCTGGCTTTTTCGGCGGCGTTTTGAGCGCGTTGCTTGTGGGCTTCGACGTCGGCGTGCTGCCGCACTACATAGGGGTGAACGTGTTTACATTCGTCTCGCTGCTGCTTGCCTCGCGCTACTTCGTTGTCGAGGATTTCGCGCCGGAGGCCGACACCCGCACGCGGAGCTTTTGGCGTCCGACGCCCTTCATTCTCTTCTTGGGAGTGATTGCGTTTTCTTGCATGAGCTGCGAGGGCGCGATGTTCGATTGGAGCGTAATTTTCTTCCGCGACGTCGTGGGAACGCCTCCCGACACAAGCAGAATCGGCTTCATTTCGTTCATGTCGGCGATGGCGACGGGGCGGTTTATTGCCGACTTCCTGATAAACCGCTTCGGGCACTTGGCGGTTTTGCGGATAAGCGGCGTGCTGATTGCCGCGGGCATGGCGACGGCGATTTCGTATCCGAGCGCGATAACGGGCGCGTTGGGATTTCTGTTTGTGGGCTTCGGGGTGTCGTCGGTAGTTCCCACATGTTATAGTCTGGCGGGGCGTTCGCGCAGAATGCCGTCGGGCATGGCGATTGCGGTCGTTTCGACAGTCGGATTTTTCGGCTTCCTGCTTTTCCCGCCGATTATCGGCTACATAGCGCACGTTTCGAGCTTGCGGTTCTCGTTTGCGCTGATGGGCGCGGTCGGGATTTTCGTGACAATAGTTTCGCCCGTGCTGCGCTCGCGCGTGGAAAATTAGCGCGGGGTTTGCGCGGGGAACGGCGGTCTGCAAACCGCCGTTTTTTTATGCATCGGGGGAAGGGCGCGACACAAAAAATTTCCGAAAAAAAATTTGACAACCAAACGGATTAACCATTTGGTTAAACCCTATGATTGAAAAAAATTATGTTGCCGAATTGTCCGAGGGCGTTTGTTCCGACGCAAAGGCAAAGATAATAAAGGCGGCGATTGAGGAGTTTGCGACCTATCCGCTGTCGGCGGCGCGCACGCGCAGCATTGCCGCCACCGCGGGCGTCAATCACGCCGCAATCAGCTACTATTTCGGCGGCAAAAACGAACTCTACTACGAGACCGTCAGGCAGCTTGCCGACTATATCCACATCTACATGGCGGACTATTTTGCGCGGGGCGCGGAAATCGGAAAGACGAAATCGGCGGCGGACGCAAAGAAGCTCATACTCGATTTCGTGATGAGCCGCGTCTGCGTAGACTCGAAGTCGGACGCGCTTTTGCGCAACACAATAATGATTATCACGCGCGAGGAAATGTACCCCACAAAGGCGTTCGACGTAATCTACGAAAAAATAATCTTTCCGTCTATAAACCTGCTTTCCGAAATGCTTGCGGTGTGCACGGGCGGCAAAAGTTTCGGCGAGCGGGCGTGCATTCTCGCCCACATGCTTTTGGGGCAGATTATGCTGTTCAATTCGGCGAGGCTCGGATTCAAGCGCGCCATCGGCTGGAAGTCTTTCGGCGACGCCGAGTACAAAAAGGTGGAGAGCGTGTTTTCCGCCACTCTCGAAAAAATCATTTCTTAGAAAAATCCGGAAAAACAAAATTTAGGAAACATCGACAATGAACATGAAAAAGACAGACATCTATAT
>JAJXPD010000181.1 GCA_021641325.1 Opitutales bacterium | reverse complement strand
GTCGTAGCGCGTGCTGCCCGCAGTGTATTTGCGCTTGAAGTCGTACACGCCGCCCTCGGGGCTGATTTCCACAACGCCCGCCGCCCTACCGTAGATTACGCCTATCGAAAATTCGCGCCCCCTGCGGAATTCCTCCGCAAGCCACTGGCCTTCGGAAATGGTTTTAAGCCCCGCTTCGGCGTCGGCGGGGGTCTTCACCGTTATCAGCCCCACGCTGCTGCCCTTGTCGGCGGGCTTTACGATTGAGCCGTTCGGGAAGAGTTCGAAGAGCGTTTCCGCCGAGGGCTTGTCGTCCGCGGAAAACTCGATTGCCCGCGCCGTCGGAAGCCCCGCGAATTTGAGCACCGCCTTTGCCGCGGGTTTTACCATGCAGACTCGGCTCGACAGCGGCCCGCAGCCCGCGTAAGAGAACCCCGCGGCTTCGAGCTGTTCTTGGAGCGTGCCGTCCTCGCCGTAGTCGCCGTGCATTGCGGGGTATATTACAGTGTCGGCGGGGTTCGGCCCGTCGGGGAGTTTGTTTTCGTCGAGCCGCACGAGTACGGCGTCGAATTTGTCTTTGAGCGCGTCGAAAACGTTTTTGCCGCTCACAAGCGACACGTCGCGTTCGGGGGAGATGCCCCCGCAGAAAACTGCCAATTTTTGTTTCATTGTCTGAAAAATTCCTTTGCCGAAAAGTAGAAATCGCCCGCGCCGACTATCGCGACGTTCGTTTTTCGGGCGTCGGCACTTTTGATTTTGTCCGCAACGATTTTGAAAAATTCTTCGGGTTTCGCAAGCTTAATGCGCGTCGATTTTTCGGCGATGGCGGAGCTTTCGCCGAGCGGGTCGAAAGGCTCGCTCGCGGGGTAGACGGGCAGCAGGAAAATTTCGGCGTCGTCTGCGCGTTCGTCGAGAATCCGCGCGAAGTCGGCGGCGAACCTGCGCGTGCGCGTGTACCTGTGCGGCTGGAACGCCACGATTCTGTCGCCGCCGTATTTTTTGCAGAACCAGCCGAGAAAAGACTTCACTTCGTTGGGGTGGTGCGCGTAGTCGGCGACGACCCGCAGGCGCGGGGTGTCGAGCAGGGTTTCCTGTCTGCGCAGAAGCCCTTTGTAGTCGTCGAAAACCGACGTGTCGATTTTTATTGCGAAAGTCTCCTCGACCGCCGCCGTTGCCATCGCGCGGTTGATTTGCGTGAATTCAGTCCCGGTTTCGACCGCGCGGCACGGCGATTTAGACCGCGCCGCGACGCGTTCGAGCAGCGCGTCGCCCTTCGGGTAGATTACGGTTTTTTTCGTGCGCGCAAAGAGCCTTTCGAACATTTCTTCGAGGCGCGAAGTGTCGGCGTATGTGTCGGTGTGGTCGAGGTCGGCGTTGAGCGCGACGGTTATTTCGGGCGAAAACCTCTCTATTGTGCCGTCGCTTTCGTCGATTTCAGAGACAACGATTCCGCCTTTCCCGCAGTATCTGTGCATGGGGAAATCTACGGGGACTGCCCCCACGAGGTATCCGCAGTCGAGGCCGAGTTTCCGCGCGGCGTGGGCAATCAGCGCGCTCACCGTGCTTTTGCCGTGGCTGCCGACGACCGCCGTCAGCCTGCGGTCGGCGCAAAGCTCCGCCCAGCACTCTCCGCGCCTGATTATTTCGTCGCAGCCCGTCGCCGCCCTGATTTCGCCGACTCGGCGCGCAAGGGCTGTGCTGATTACGACCCTCCTGTCGGGCTCGATCCTGTGCGGATTTTCGAATTCCACGCCGCATTTTTCGAGCGCGCTTTTCACGTCGAAATTCGGCGAGTGGTCGAAGCCCTCCACGTCCGCGCCGCCGTCTTTGAGAAACGCGGCAAGGGGAGCCATGCCCATTCCGCAAACGCCCATCATGTAGAATTTGTCCGCCATTATTCGGAGCGCGCTATTTCGGAGAGGTCTGAAACAATCTTCGAGGCATCGTTGAGGTCGTCCACGCGTTCGAGGTTTTTCTCCATGTTTTCTTTGAGCTTTTCGTTGCCGAAAATTTCGAGGACTTCGTCGAAGAGTTTGTGGAGGTTGCGCTGTTCGAGCACCACGCAGCCGCCCTGACGCTCGAAGCATTTTGCGTTTTCGAACTGGTGGTTGTCGGCGGCGTAGGGGTAGGGCACGATGACCGACGGAAGCCTGCACCGCGCAAGCTCCGCTATTGTTCCCGCGCCCGCCCGCGCCACGACTACTTTCGACGCCGACATCGCCGCCGCCATGTTGTCGCAAAATTCGAGGAATTTAATCTGCCGCGTTTTGCCGTCCGCCGCCTTGATTGCGCGGTTTTCGAACTTGTCCTTCCCCGGGCCGCAGACGCAAAGCACGTCGATTCCCGCGTCGGCGAGCTTCTGGAATTTTGCGTTCGCCCATTCGTTTAGAGCCGCCGCCCCCTGGCTGCCGCCCAGAACGAGCAGAATGTTTGCCTCTGCCGCAAAGCCGAACGCCGCTTTCGATTCCTCCGCGGGGAGCAGCTTGATTTCGTCGCGCACGGGGTAGCCCGCGTGTTTTACCTGTCCCGCCTTGCGGCGCGGAATGCGCACGCCGTAGGGAACGTAGATGCGTTTTGCGAAGTGCCCGAGCAGGCGCGTAGCCTTGCCCGCCTTGCGGTTCGCCTCGTGCAGAACAATCGGGATTCCCTTCCACGCCGCCGCGAGCGACACCCCCAGCGAGTTGAAGCCGCCGAAGCTTATCACGACGTCGTACTTTCCGTCTTCGAGAACTTTTTTGCCGAACAGAACCGCGTTTTTCAGCTCTTTCAAAAACGCCAAAAGTTTGGCGGGGTTTTTCGAAAACGCCATTCCTGGGGCTTTGATAATGTGGAGGTCGGAATACTTCGCAACAAGGCGCGAATCGACCTGTTTGCGGCTTATCACAAAGCTCGCTTCGTGCCCCGCCTTAATCAACGCCTGTCCCACGGCGAGGCCTGGGGCGAGATGTCCGCCCGTGCCGCCGCACAAAATTATGAATTTGCTCATAGTTCGCTTGCCCTTATTTGCGCGGGTTTGCTCCAATTCCGCACGCAGTTTATAAGCAATCCCGTAAAGGCGAACATCGCGACGAGGTTCGACCCTCCGTAGCTGATGAACGGCAGCGATATCCCCTTTGTCGGCATAAGCCCCGTGACGACGCACATGTTGGAAACCGCCTGCACCACAATCATCAGCAACGCGCCTGTCGCCACCGAAAATTCGTAGAGATTGGGAGCTTTCCTGAGATTTAATATTCCCACGATGAAAAGAAAAAGGAACATGGCAACCACCAGCCATGTGAACACAAGCCCAAGCTCTTCGCCGACAATCGCGAAAACGAAGTCGGTATGCGCTTCGGGAAGAAACGCCAGCTGTTGGCGTCCCTGTCCGATTCCCACGCCCGTGATTTTCCCCGACCCGAACGCGAGTATCGCCTGATAGAGCTGGTACGAGCCTTCCGTTTTCGTGCCCTCGACGTCGAGGAAGCTCAGCACGCGTTGGAGTCTTACGGGGTTGAAGTACACCGCCGTGCAGAACACCGCAAGCACGGGGAGCCCCATCGCCGCGATGTAGAGAATGCGCGCGCCGGCAAGGAAAATCAATATGAAGCCAATCGCGCCGAAAACCGCCGTCGTGCCGTAGTCGGGCTCTATTATGATGAGCGCGCAGAACGCGCCGACAATGCAGAGCGGCTTCACAAGCCCGTGCACAAACGACTTCATTCGCCGCTGGTTGTCGTACAAATACGCCGACAGCCAGATTACGAACGCGAATTTTGCGATGTCGCTCGGCTGTATCGCGAACACTTTGAGGTCAATCCACCTGTGCGAGCCGTTGACCTCCTTCGCGAGCGGCGAGTATACCGCGAGCACGAGCAATACCATCGACACCGCCGCGAACGGCACTGCTATTTTTTTGAGGAACTTTAAATCGACAAACGCCGCAAAGAATCCTGCGGCGAGTGCGATAAAAAGCCACATGGCCTGTTTGCGGAAAATAGCGTAGGGGTCGTCTCCTCCCGCGCCCGCGCTGACCAGAATCAGCAGTCCGAGCGATGTCAGAAAAACTGCGGGCAGAAGTATCGGAATCCACGCGCCAAACAGACCCGACTTTTCGATTTTAGCGGGCATGTCCGACAG
>JAJXPD010000180.1 GCA_021641325.1 Opitutales bacterium | reverse complement strand
GGGCGGAAAACATATTCCTCCCGAAAATCCAAAAATATTGACAATATTCTAAAATTTTAAAAGAAAGTAGCTTTACGAAAGCGGCGTTTCGCGCCGCAACAATATCCACAATCATAACGCACAAAAAAAATGTCCAAACTACTATATGCCGCCGTGCTTCTCACGGCAATACAGCTGACCGCCGTCGCGGGCGTGAAACTCTATCCCGCGCCGCAGGGGGAAAACAAATTCGAAAACTGCGCTCTCAAAATCGACGGCAAAAACGTCGACGTCTACGAATGCAACGTTTCAAAATATCCCATAAACCAAGTCTGGCCGGGATACCAGCGCCCGATTGAACAGACCGAAAAGGCGGGCTTCGCATACTGGGACATGGACAAGGACGGCGCGACCGTCGAAATCACGACAAAAAACATCGACTGCCGAAGCGTGGTCGTGCGCCCGCTATCGCTGGGCATCAAGCCGAAGTTCAGCAAGAACAAAATCACGTTCAAGATGGACAAGGTTAAGCCCGCGGTCGTGGAAATCAACGGCTACCACAACGCAATCCACCTTTTTCCCAGCCCCATGCAGGACTACTCCGCGCTGAAAAAGACGGAGCTTTGCGCCCCGCAGTGCAGCTACTGCTCAACCTACCGCAACGAAATCCCCCGAAACCGCGACCCCAACTACTACTACTTCAAAGCGGGCAGGCACGACATCGGCACGCTGCTTCTCAAAAGCAACGACAGAGTGCACATCGAAGCGGGCGCGGTCGTCTACGGCAGCTTCGTCGCCGACGACGCCGAAAACATCAAGATAACCGGACGCGGCATTCTCGACGGCTCGAAAATCGAACGCGCCGACAAGTGGGCGCGCGGCGGATTCGGCTGCCTGCATTTCAGAAAATGCAAAAACGTGTCGGTCGAGGGCATCATTCTGCGCGACCCGAACTCGTGGTGCGTCAACGTAAGGAACAGCTCGAACGTCGATATTTCCAACATTAAAATGATAGGGCTTTGGAGGTACAACTCCGACGGCATCGACGTCTGGAATTCGGAAAACGTCTCGTTTAAAGACTCGTTTATCCGCGCGTTCGACGATAGCTTCATTATCCGCGCCGACGTGCTCGCGAAAAATATCCGCGTGGAAAACTGCGCAATGTGGAACGACTGGGGCTTGACCCTCGCAATCTGGGCATGGGCTAAGGAAATAGAGGGAAAATCGTTCGAGGACATCGTGTTCAAGAACGTCGACATTATCCGCACGTCGGGACAGGCAATGCACATTTCGAATAAATCGGGATCGGCGGTGAGGAACGTGAAGTTCGAAAACATCAACGTCGAATGCGACGCATGGTGCGCAAGACAGATTTTGCAGAAAAAGGAAAACAGGGACGAACAGTATGTCCCCGACCCCAACGACAACTACGTTCCCACCATGATTTGCATAGAAGCCCACGGCAAAAAATCGCAGATTGAAAACATCGGCTTCGAGAACGTGAACGTGCTCGGCAGACGCGACGCGCCGTCGTATATCCGCAGCAAGGAAGCGGAATGCCCCGTAAAGAACGTCTCGATAAGCAACTTTAAAATCTGCGGCAAAGACGCAAAAGACGCGGCGTCCGCAAACCTGAAAACGAAAAACGCCGAAGGCGTAGTTTTCAAATAGGGAACATCAAAACACACAAAGCGCGACACCCTCCGTGCCGCGCTTTTTTTACGCCCGCCAAACGCGCGCAACGCGTAGAAAAAAGCGAACGGCGGCGCGTAAAATCATAACATATGGCGCGCAACGAAAAGCGATTATTGCCTGTTTACGAAAAGCGATTGCGCATACGCCGAATGCGGACAGCATTTCCGGTTTAAGCGCACACAAACAAACGTCGGCGAGGGGGAATTCCTCGCCGACGTTTGTTTTTTTTATGTATCGAAGTTTTCGCGGGGGCGCGTTCTACTTCGCGTCCATGTAGAATTCGAGCTTGCCGCCCGCGAGTATGTCGGCGTGCGAGAGCGTCTTTTTATTATAGGGCTTGCCGTTGAGTTTTACCGACTTCACGTACTTGTTTTCAGAGGAAAGTCCGTGCGCTACGACTTCGAATTTCTTTCCGTCGGGAAGCGCAACGGCTACGCGTTCCACTTGCGGCGCGCCCAGAACGTACTCCATCGAGTTGGGGTCGAGCGGGTAGAAGCCCATTGACGAGAAGATATACCACGCGCTCATTTGTCCGCAGTCGTCGTTGCCGCAGAGTCCGTCGGGAGCGGTGGTATAGAGCGTAGAGCAGATTTCGCGCACGATTTCCGCCGTTCTGTCGGGGCGGTCGGCGAGCGCGAAGAGGTACGGAATGTGGTGGCTTGGCTCGTTGCCGTGCACGTACTGCCCAATCATGCCGCTGATGTCCGCGCTCTTTTTGTAAGTACCCTCCTTGCGGGTGTCGGCGGCGGCGAACATGGAATCGGCGGCGGCGACAAACTTTTCTGGCGAGCCGAAGAGCGCGATGAGTCCGTATGGGTCGTGCTGGACGTGGAAAGTATACTGCCACGCGTTGCCTTCGGTATAGTCGCCCCCGAAGCTTTCGGCGTGCGAAAATTCGAAGGGGTTGAACGGCTCGCGCCATTTGCCTTTCGAGTCTTTGCCGCGCATGAAATTCGTGCTCTTGTCGAAGAGGTTTTTATAGTTTTGTGCGCGGCGGGCGAACTTTTCGGCGACGGCGGTTTCGCCCATAATTTCGGCGGCCTTCGACAGCGCGTAGTCGCCCTGACAGTTTTCGAGCGTCTTTGAAACCGATTCGGGATTGCACAAGTCGAACGGATAGTAGCCGAATTTGTCGAGTATCGAAAAGTCGCTCTTGCGGTGGTCTTTTTCGGACGAAACAATCATCGCGTTGAGGGCGCGGCGTTTGTCGAAGCCGCCCTGCCCGCGCTGAATGCAGCCTGCGATTACCGAAATCGCGTGGTTGCCTATCATGCACCAAGTTTCCTTGCCCCAGTAGGCGTTTGTGGGAAGCACGCCCGCCGCGTCGAAGTGGTCGAGCATGGAGTTCACAAATTCGGGCAGAATCTGCGGGCGTACGATTGCCGCAAGCGGAATCACCGCGCGGTATGTGTCCCACAGCGAAAGATTGGTGTAATAATGTTTCGACGCATTCGACGCCGTTGCGACTTTCCCGTCCGCGCCGCGGTAGCGTCCGTCAACGTCGGCGATGTTGTTGGGCGAAATGAACGAGTGGTAGACTGCGGTATAGAATATTTTCTTTTGTTCGGGCGTTGCGGAAACGTCGAACTTCGAAAGCAGAGCGTTCCAGTCGGCGCGGGTCTTGGCGGCGACGGCGTCGAAGTCCCAATTCGGCAGGGTGTTCAGGTTCGCGAGCGCGCCGTCGGTCGAGACCGTCGAAACCGCGCATTTTACAGAGAGCGTTTCGCCGGCCGTCAAGCCGAAGTCCAAAGCCCAGCGCGGGGCTTTGTGGTTCTTGGGGCGGTCGATTTCTATAAGCTTTTTCACGGGCTTGTCGAACTTGACGACAAAGCTGATGTCGCGGCGCGTGAACGAGCGGACTTTCTGCGTGCCCGCGATAGTATAGTCGTCCACAAGCCTGACGTCGCTTTCAAGAACGCGGTTGGGCAGCTTGCCGACCATGCCAGTCTGGAAGTCGAAGAACAGCCCGCCGCCGTCGGCGAAAAACTTTATGCGGTAGAGGGCAACCCTGTCGCTTGCGGTGATTTCGACTTTCGCTTTCGCGTCGTCCAAAACAATGGAATATTTGCCGACCTCCGCAATTTCGTTCTCCTTTTTGAACGCGCTCGAATAGTCCGTTTTGACGGGGTTGCCCGTGAATGGAATGAACGCCGCGTCGCCGCTGTCGGGGCAGCCCGTGCCCGAAAGGTGGGTCTGACCGAAAGAGAGAATGCGCTTGTCGTCATTGTGGTAGCCCGAACAATAGCGCCATGTGGAATAGCCCGTTTCGGGGCTTGGCTGAACCATGCCGAACGGCGCGACAACCCCGGGGTAAGTGTGCCCCGTGCCCGCCGTGCCGATTTTAATGTCCACAAATTTCGCACAGTCTTCCGCGCCGAAAAGCGATGCGGCAAAAAGCGAAACCGCCCCCAAAATAAGCCCTAACTTCATTTGCACTCCCATTATATTGGTTAAACG
>JAJXPD010000019.1 GCA_021641325.1 Opitutales bacterium | reverse complement strand
TCGTCTCGCCCCTGCGGGGTAATTTGCTCCGCAAATTATCCTCCACAACCTCCCGCTTGTGTTGGACTCGCTCGCCTGTTTTTTGCTCCGCAAAAATCCGCTCGTCTCGCCCCTGCGGGGTAATTTGCTCCGCAAATTATCCTCCACAACCTCCCGATTCGGTCACTTCGTTCGTTCTCGCCTCCCGTCTCCACGCAAAAAAACGCAACCCTAACGGATTGCGTTTTTTTAAATGGTGGAGCCGATGAGGTTCGAACTCACGACCTCTAGAGTGCGATTCTAGCGCTCTTCCAACTGAGCTACGGCCCCGATTTTTGCGCGGGGCATTCGCCCTTTGCTCCTCGTAAAAAAATCAAATGCTCAGAACGGGACTCGAACCCACACGGCTTTCGCCATACGCCCCTCAAACGTACGTGTCTACCAATTCCACCACCTGAGCGACTTGATTTTTAAAGCCCCATATATGTAGGAATTTTCGGCGGCTTGGCAAGACATTTTTTTTAAAATTTTCATTTTTTTTGAAGCCGATCTCCGCGCCGAATCCGCCGCGCGGCGGAATTGACTTTATATGCGCCACTTACACCCGCGCCGCCGAAACGTTCCGCCCTCCGCAAAAACCGCCCGCCTATTTCAGCGAGCGTATCCGCTCCAAGACAAAGCCCGATATTTTCACAAGCAATGCCGTCGGAACAAAGCGCGTCGCCGCGCATTGCAGAAAATTTGTCCGCCCCACGATTTTCAAAATCTTTCCCCGCGCCAAAGCCTCCAACGCCGCCTCGGCGACGTCGCGCGGTTCGTGCCCGAAGCCCGACGGTAGCGGCGGAGTGTCGAAGCCCGCCGCGCGGAAAAAGTTGCTACTTGTAGGCCCCGGGCAGACGCAAAGGCATTTGCATCCGTGTTTGCGCAGTTCGTGGGAGATTCCGAGCGTGAAGCTTTTGACGAAAGACTTTGTCGCCGCGTAAACCGCAAGCTGCGGGCACGCTTGAAACGCCGCAGTGCTTGCGATATTTATTATAGAGCCGCGCCCCGCGCGTATCGCGTCGGCAAATTCGCCGCAAAGCATGGCGACGGCGCGGACGTTCACATCTACCATTTCGCAATTTCTCGAAACCGACGGTTCGGGAAATTCGCCGTACGTGCCGAATCCCGAATTATTGACAAGCAGAATCTTCGGCGGATTCCCGTTCCGTCCCGCGCCGATGAACCCGAAAATTCCGGGAATAGCGGCTGAAATTTCCGCGGAATTTTTCAGGTCGCACGGAACATGGAGGAAGTCTTTGCGGTCGGAAAGAAAAGAAGGAAAACTTCGGGAAATGTTGCAAAGCCTCACATGCGAAACTTCGTCGATTAGCTCGACAATCCCGCGCCCGATTCCGGAGGACGCGCCCGTGATTACAACGGCGTCGTATTCCGCCAGTTCGCGCTTGATTAATTCGAGTTTTTTTCGATTCGGTTTTCTGTGATTCTTCTCCATTTTTTTCTTGAAATTTTCGGTTCTTTACACTACCTTGTCCACTGCCGTCGGGATATTACCCTTAGGCGGTAAAATCAGACAAAACGCGGTTCTTTTTCAACACTAAAATGTAAAAAAATCGCGAGACGGACATCGAACGCTCTTTCACAAAACTCCGCCCTGCGGAACAACTTTAACAGGCTCGCGCGCCCGACAAACGCCGGCAACACGCCGCCACCAAACCCGAAAGGAAGAAATGAACGAAAACGACATCATCATATCCGGACAAAACTTGGAACTTACCGACGCCCTCAAACAGAGCGTGGTAAACAAAATGTCCAAGCTGTTCACCCACGATGACAGAATCATTAGGCTCCGCATAGAACTCGCGTACAAGCCGAACAAGAGCAAGCACAACGAATTTTCCGCGAAAGGGCACATAGAAATTCAGGGGCCGGATATGGTCGTAAGCGTCGAGAGCGACGACATGTATAAATCAATCGACGAGCTTATCGTAAAGCTGACGAGGAAAATCCGCCGCCGCCACAGGCTCGAAAGAATCAAGCGCGGCACGCTCCACAAGGTGGACATTCCCGCCGCGCTTCCGAAAATCTGATTTACCCCGCGAAAGCGGGCAACAGCGCAGCCTCGGCCATTCGGTCGGGGTTGTTTTTTGGGGACGCCCGCAAAATGCGCTCGACAAAGTTTTCGCAAACCGACATTCTACTTCCATGAAAAGCAGGGGCGGAAACCGTTTTTTTAAGACAGCTTCGGAATGCGCGCGGCTTGCGGCTTTGCCGATTCTTATTGCGCTGGCGGCGCACGTCGCATGCGCGGAGGAAATAACCGCCGCCCGCGGCGACACATTCATTTTCGAGGCCGACCCGAACAGGGACTTTTCGAAGTCGGACTTCATCGCCGTAAACAACGCAAAGGGCGAACGCGCAATAGCGTACATTCCGTTCGAATTCGACGCGCCCGCTGTCGGGCTTGCGCCGTCGCGCGACGTCGTGATAACCGCGACGCTTTCGATTTTCGCAAAGAAGCTTCCGCTCGTGCCCGCATCGAACGCGCAAAGCGCGGAATCTCTGCCGCCGCCGCCCGCGGGAATCTCGGCGGAGCGCGCGGCGGAAAAGGCTGAAAGCTCCCTTGAAAACAAGCTCCGCATAGAGGTGTTCGGAATCGTCGACGAGGAAACTTTCGAGCCCAACTCGAAAAATTACAGGGTCTCCTGGGACGGAAAGACCGACGCCCCCGCGCCCAAGCACAACACTGTCGACGACAGGCTCGACACCTCCGGGCTTGCGAAGCTCGGCGAAATAGAAATCGACCTCGAAAAGGAGAATTTCGACGACGGCGACAGAATCGAATTCACGAGCGACGAACTTGTCGATTTCATCTCGTTCTGCTACGGCTCGACGACGGCGCACGGAAAGACTCCCCTCTTCCGAACGCCGCTCGACAAAATCAGATACGCGTCAATCGTGTTGAAGCAGGACGCTGGGCCGTCGGGAGTGTTCTTCTACGCCGCCGATTCTTTCGGCAAAAAGAGCGCGGAAAGCGGCGACGAAGCCGAAAGCAAATCCAAAAAAGACGGCGACGCCGAAAATGCAGAAGTTGCCGAAGTCGCAGAAAATCCGCAGGACTCTCAGGCGGCAAAAACCGCGGCGGAAGCCGCAAACGAGTCGGAGGAATTGAAAGCCGCCGCAAACGCCGTTCCCAACACAGCAAGCCCCGCGGGCTTGGCGAAATCGACGGGAAAGGCGGAATCCGCGCCGCACACAATACCGAGCGCGGCGGGAAGCGCGCGCAAGACGCCCGCGTTGGAGGCGTTCGCGCAGGAGAGCGTTTTGTTGAAGGCAAAAGAAAAGTCGAAGCTCGACCCCGAACAAGCGGAAGGACAACCCGAACAGGGCGAAAAAAAGCCCAAAGAGGAAAACCGCGACTTCCGCCCGCGCATAAATTTCGAATTCCGCTCCGACGCCGCCGAGAGCGTCGAGAACGCGGAATCTTCGGAAAACCGTTAGAGTTGCGTAGCCGCGCCGAAAAATTCGGAACAACGCGCTAAATATATTTGTCGATTAGCGCATCGAAAAAATGCGGCTAATGGCGGCCGCTTTACTTCCGATTTACTTCCAAGTTAAATTTAATTAAAACACGAAAAATATGAGTACAAACCTCAGCGAAATAAACGACAAAGTCAAGGCGGCGTCCGACTGGACATTGCTGTTAAGAAACGAAATCGCAAAATCCGTCGTCGGGCAAAAATACCTTGTGGACAGGCTTCTGACGGGCATTCTCGCAAACGGGCACGTTCTGCTTGAAGGCGTGCCGGGGCTTGCGAAAACGCTCGCGGTGAAGACGATGGCGGCGGCAATGGACGCCAAATTCAGCCGCATTCAGTTCACGCCCGACCTCCTGCCCGCAGACATCGTGGGCACTCTAATCTACAACCAGCAAAAGGGCGAATTTATCACGCAGAAAGGCCCGATTTTCGCAAACATCGTGCTTGCCGACGAAATCAACCGCGCCCCCGCAAAAGTCCAGAGCGCGCTGCTCGAAGCCATGCAGGAACGCCAGATAACAATCGGCGGCGAGACATACGCGCTTCCCGAGCCGTTCCTCGTGCTCGCAACGCAAAACCCAATCGACCAGGAGGGAACATACCAGCTCCCCGAAGCGCAGGTCGACAGATTCATGTTCAAGCTTAAAATCGGCTATCCCGACAAAAAAGAGGAGCGCATAATCCTCGACCTGATGGCGAAAACGCGCGTGGTAGAGGCGATAAACACGGTGGTCTCGCCCGAAAGAATCATGAAGTCGCGCGAAGTCGTGGACGAAATCTACATCGACGACAAAATCAAGGACTACATCGTAGACATCGTCTTTGCGACCCGCGAACCTGAAAAATACGGACTCGCCGACCTGCGCGACATGGTGCAGTTCGGCGCAAGCCCCCGCGCGACAATCGCCCTCACACTCGCGGCGAAAGCGCACGCGTTCATTCAGGGGCGCGGGTACGTCGTGCCGCAGGACGTAAAGGACATCGCCCCCGACGTTCTCAGACACAGAATCATCGTAAGCTACGAAGCCGAAGCCGAGGGAATTTCGAGCGAAGACGTGGTTTCGAAAACCCTCGACAAAGTCGCAGTTCCCTAAACCGCGCGCGCTGTTATGGGCGACAAAATCACAGAAATGCTCAAAAAGGTGCGGCAGATAGAAATCCGCACCAACAGGCAGGTCAGCGAGAACCTCGCGGGCGCGTACCGCAGCGTCTTCAAGGGACGCGGTATGGACTTCGAGGAGGCTCGCGAATACCAGCCGGGCGACGAAATCAGGTCTATCGACTGGAACGTAACCGCCCGCACGGGCAAGGCGCACGTCAAGAAATACCGCGAAGAGCGCGAGCTTACCATGATGCTGGCAGTAGACCTCTCGGCAAGCGGACAGTTCGGTAGCGGCGACTCGTCGAAGCGCGAAATCGCGGCGGAAATCGCGAGCACGCTGGCGTTTTCGGCGGCGCGGAACAACGACAAAGTCGGACTTGTGCTCTTCACCGAAGACGCCGAACACATCATTCCGCCGCGCAAGGGCAGACGCCACATTTTGCGGCTTATCCGCGACATTCTCGCGTTCGAGCCGCAACACAGGGGCACGAACATCGCCCGCGCCCTCGAAGAGGTAAACCGCATACTAAAACGCAGGGCGATAGTCGTGCTCGTCTCGGACTTCCTGCAAGGGCCAGACGGAAAGATTCCCGACCCGGAGGGAAAATCGGAGGTATTCAAAGCCCTCGACATCACGAACCGCAGGCACGACCTCGTCTGCTTCGAAATCGTAGACCCGCGCGAAACCGTCCTGCCCGCGCTCGGAGTGCTCACTCTCGAAGACTCCGAAACGGGCGAAATAGTCTCGCTCGACACGTCGAGCGCCGCGGTTCGCAAAACCTACGCCGAAATCAACGCGCGGCGGCTCGCCGACTTCAAGCGGACGCTTGCGCGGTCGAAAATCGACCTGCTTGAAATCAGAACAGACAAACCTTTCATAACGCCTTTGAGAAAGTTTTTCGAAAGACGCGCAAAACGCCAATGAAAAAAATTTTGCACATAACTTGCGCCGCGCTAGCGGCAACGGCGGCGTACGCGCAAGCCCCGCAAAACGGGGCTTCCGCGCCTTTGCAAATTCCCGCGCCCGCCGCGCAGATGTTCGGAACGCCCGCGCAGTCCGCGCCGAATTTCGCGCAACCGCAAAGCTTTGCAAACCCGCTCGGAACGCCGAACGCGCAGGCTGAACAGCCCAAGCCCGACCCCGAAAAATTCGCCGCCCTCTTCCCAGAAATCGAGGGCTCGACCGATAAAATCGGGCGCGGCTTCGCCGAAAAATACGGCGCGTGGATTGCCGCCGCCGCCGCGCTTGCCGCGATACTTGCGGCGTTCGCGCTAAGGCGCAAAAAGACGCCCGCAGTCCCGCCCGCCGAACGCGCGACCGCCCGCATAGAGCTTGCCCGCGACATCTCGCAAAAGCTCGGCGCAAAGGCGTTCGCCTCGGAGGTAAGCCAGGCTGTGCGCGACTATATAGAAGAGGCGCACGACATTCCCGCCCCCGAACGCACGACGGAGGAATTTCTGAAAATCGTCTCGGAGTCCGACGAATTCGACGACGGAGGCAGGGAGTCGCTCAAAAAAATACTCACGCTTGCCGACATGGCGAAATTCGCCCGACACGTTTTCGCAAACGCGCCCGAACTCGCCGAAACTGCGCTCGCGTTCGTCGATAGCGACGACGCGAAAACCGCCGAACGCCGCAAACAAAAAGACGCCGATTCGAAAAAATCCGCGCCCGAAACTCCCGACTCACACGAAGCGAAAGGAGACGCGCAATGACTTTTGCAAACCCCGAATTTTTGTGGGCGCTGCTCGTCCTCCCCGTGCTCGCGCTGCTTCGCGGAGCGGGCGGCAAAAGCGGCTCGCTGATTTTTTCGAGCGTGGCGGTAGCAAAGGACGCAGCAAAGCGCAACCGCGCGTCGGTCGGACTTTGGAAATTCCCGCTGACGCTGCTTGCGCTCGCCCTGCTTATCGTCGCCCTCGCCCGCCCGCAAATCGGCACGGGATACAGCGTGCGCGAGGAAAGCGGAATCGACATCGTGCTCACAATCGACGTTTCAGGCTCGATGGCGGGTCTCGATTTCTCCGCATCGCGCAAACGACCGATGACGCGCCTCGACGCCGTCAAGGAAGTCGTAGACGCGTTCGTCGAAAAACGCCCGAACGACAGAATCGGCATGGTGGCGTTCGCGGCGAACTCGTTTTTGGTCTCGCCCATGACGCTCAACCACGACTGGCTGAAACAGAACCTCGAACGAATCGAAATCGGCGTAATAGACGCCAACAGAACCGCGATAGGCTCGGCAATCGGCATGAGCGTAAACAGACTGCGCGACCTCAAAAACGCGAAGTCGCGCGTGGTGATTCTGCTGACCGACGGCGAAAACAACGCGGGCAAAATATCGCCCATTGCCGCCGCCGAAGCCGCCGCAACCTACGGCACAAAAATCTACGCAATCGCCGCCGGCAGAAGCGGAATAGTGCCCGCCGCCGCGCTCGACGCCGACTCGCGCGTGGTCCGCGACCGCGCGGGCAACCCCGTCTACGGCGGCGACATGCGCAGCGACGTGGACGAGGAAACCCTCAAAAAAATCGCCGAAATCACGGGCGGCAAATTCTACCGCGCAACAAACCTGCGCGAGCTTGAAAACATTTATTCCGACATCGACAGGCTCGAAAAGACGGCGGTCAAGCTCCGCAACTTCACGTCGTACCGCGAGCTGTTCCAGTGGTTTGCGGGCGCGGGGCTTGCGCTGCTTGCGCTCAAACTGGCACTCGTAAACACAAAATTCGAAACACTTCCATGAGCTTCCATTCAATAAACTGGCTTTACGCGGGAATCGCCGCAACCCTTGCGGTTGTCGCGCTATTCGCGTGGGGCGAACGCCGCCGCAAACGCCTGCTCGCGGAATTCGCGTCGGCAAAACTTCTGCCCGAACTTTCGCGCACGGTAAGCCCCGCAAAAAAATTCGTCAAAAAGACGCTCCTTGCGCTGGGAATTTTCGCGGTCTTCGTCGCCCTCGCCCGCCCGCAGTGGGGATACCATTGGGCGGAAAGCAAAACGCGCGGAATCGACATAATTTTCGCAATAGACACGTCCAAAAGCATGCTCGCAGAAGACGTAAAACCGAGCCGCCTCGAACGCGCAAAACTCTCGGTGCTCGACCTCCTCGACGCGCTCGACGGCGACAGAATCGGAATAGTCGCGTTCAGCGGACAGGCGTTCCTGCAATGCCCGCTCACGCTCGACTACGACGCGTTCAGGCTCTCCCTCGAAGCCCTCGACACAAACGTAATCCAGCGCGGCGGAACGAACATCGCCGCGGCGATTTCCGAAGCCGATGCCGCATTCGAAAAAACCGCAAACCACAAAATCGTCGTTCTCATAAGCGACGGCGAAGAGCTTGAATCTTCGGCGGTGGAACGCGCGAAACAGGCGGCGAAAGACGGCGTGGTAATCTACACGCTCGGAGTCGGCGGGGCGAAAGGCGAACCAATTCCCGTTCGCGACGCCGGCGGCAGACTCGTTCAGCTGCGCGACGAAAACGGGAAAATCGTCGCAAGCAAACTCAACGAGGCGGTGCTTTCCGAAATTGCAAAATCCACCGGCGGCTTCTACGAGCCGCTGTCGGCAAACGGCATGGACGCAATCTACGAAAACGGGCTGAAAAAAATTCCGCAACGCGAACTCTCCGCCCGCATGAAACAGCTTGCAATAGAAAGATTCCAAATACCGCTGGCGGCGGCGATAATCCTGCTTGCGCTCGAATCGCTCGTGGGCACGCGCAGATTCTTCGCGGGCGGAAAATCGGGCAGACTCGCGGCGTTGGCGTTCGCGGCGGTTTCGGCGGCGGCGCTCGTCTCGCCCCAAAACGCCCGCGCGGAGGAGGACGCGCCCGATGCCCAAACCGCGCAAACCGAAGCTTCCGAAAAATCGGCGGAAGCGCAGACGGACGGCGCGGAGAAAAAGCCGAAATCCGCCCCCGCAGAACCTGAGAACCCAAGCCCGCGCGAAATCTTCAACAGCGGTATAGACCTGCTTGCAAAGGGCGACACCGCCGCCGCGCGGGAAAAATTCCTCGACGCAATAAAGGCAGAACCCTACGGCTTCGCCCTGCACGCAAAGGCTTTCTACAACATCGCAAACGCCGACTACGCCGACGCAAAGCATTCGCTCGCCGCGGCGGAATCCGCCAACGAACTCGGCGCAAAAGCCGCGCAGCTCGACCAAGCCGAAGCCGCGGCGGTGTCGGGCGGAACGGTTCTGCTGCAACAGGGCGCGCCGCTTCTGCAAAAGGAGCTTGAAACGGTAAAGGCGGCAAAGACCGACGAGGAAAAAAAGAAGGCGTTGGAGTCGTCGCCGCTCAAAGACAAGCAATTCCAGCAAAGCCTGAAACAGGGAATCGCGCAGTGCGAAGCCGTCGAAAAGCAGTCAGCGGAGCTTGCTGGGAACGCCTCGCAAAACCTCGAAAAATGGAATAATGCGAAAAAAATTCTCGACGGCGCAATCGGCGGATACAAAAGCGCGGCGGAACTCGACCCCGCTTTTAACGCCGCGCAAAACAACCTGCAATCCGCGCTTGTTGCCGAAAAAAATCTCGACAACGAAACGTCGAAAATAAAAAAACTTTCCGACGCCCTCTCCTCCGACGCCGCAAAACAGCGGCTCGCGCGGCTCGCAAAACTCAAAGAAGAGCTGAAAAAACTTGTCCGCGACGACAATAATCAAAACCAAGACAAAAACCAGAACAAACAGAATAACCAGCAGCAGAACCAGAATCAAAACCAAGATCAACAACAGAATCAGAACCAGCAAAATCAACAGCAAAATCAGCAACAGAACCAAAACAAAAATCAGGACAAGAACCAACAGCAAAACAGCCAACAGAATCAGCAAAACAAGCAAAACGACAAACAGGACAAACAGCAAAATAATAGCAAGGACAACAAAGAGCAAAATTCCGACAAGAACAACGACAGGCAAAATTCCTCCGACAAAAACGACGCCTCTCAAAACGGCGGACGCCAAGACAAGCCGCAAAACGGCGACGAACAAAATCGGGACGAACAGGCCGTAGACAACAAAAAACCGCAGGAGCAAAACGGCAAGCCAGAGCAGTCCGAAAGCAAAGAAAATCGGGGGCAAGACAAGCGGGAGCAGAACGCGGGCAACGAGGAGCGCGAGCTTCCCGCCGAGCAAAAACAGGCGGAAAAGAAGAAGGCGGCTGCCGCGCAAGCCGCCGAAAAAGACGCCGGCAAAGACTCCGAAAATTACAGGTCGGCGGTCGGCGCAATGACAAAAGGCGAGGCGCGGCAACTGCTGGAATCGATGAAAGATTCCGACAAAGTCCTGCCCCTGCGCGGCTACGGCGAACAACGGAACAGATTTGAAAAGTCCTACAAGGATTGGTAATGAAAAAAATATCGGCAATCATTTTATATTCCATTCTATCATACGCGGCGGCGTTTGCGCAGTCGGTTGAAACGTCGGGGTTCTCCCCAAAGGCGATTCCACCGAACGGCACCGCCCGCTACACGCTGAGTTTCAAAGACGTCAAGGGAAGCGCGGACATCTCGAAAATTCCGCTGCCCGACGGCCTGCAAATCGTGGGGCAAAGCTCGTCGCGGAACATGTCGATTATAAACGGCTCGGTCTCGCGCGAGACGTCGGTTGTGCTCACAATGCGCGCCGACCGCGAGGGAGAGCTTACAATCCCCGAATGGGAGGCGGAAATCGGCGGAAAGAAATATAAAATCGCGGCGGCGACGCTCACGGTAGACAAGTCCGCGCCCGCCGAAAGCGGCGGAGACGACGCGTTTGCCGACCCCTTCGGCGGCTCGATTTTCGGAAGCGACCCGTTCTTTTCGCGGCAGAGCGCGCAACGCCAAATACAGCGCAGACAGCAGGCGAGAAGCCAGATTCAAAGCTTCGAGGCGAACCTCAAAAACAACGCGAAACTCGAAATAAAACTTCCGCGCGAAAAGATTTACGTCGGCGAATCCGTGCCGTGCGAGCTTGTGTTTTCGTTCGACAAAAGCCTGTCGGAACGCGGATTCACGCTAGCGCAACTCC
The DNA here is from genome assembly GCA_021641325.1 of Opitutales bacterium. Classification (GTDB taxonomy): domain Bacteria; phylum Verrucomicrobiota; class Verrucomicrobiia; order Opitutales; family Intestinicryptomonadaceae; genus Merdousia. Next base: position 7,267 of record JAJXPD010000019.1, on the reverse strand, counting down.
TGCCCGAAATACAGAAGGCGGACGCGTTCGACTGCCCCGCGTTCTCCGAAAAACCCACAATTTCCTCCGACGGCAACCGCGTTCTCGTGAAATACACCACGGCAATCACGCCGCTCAAAGCGGGAAGCTACGACCTCGACATCTCCGCGCGCGGCGTGTTCCAGCGCGAGTTTCGCGCCGACGACTTCGCGGGAATGTCGATTTTCGACCGCATGATGTCGTTCGGCGGCGGCACTCCCGTAGACTTCAAAATCGACATGCCGCCGAAAAAAATCGACGTGCTCGAACTGCCCGAAAACGGCAAGCCCGCCGACTTCACAGGCGCAATCGGAACGTTCTCGCTCGAAAACGCGGCGGTAGAGCCGGACGCGCTGACGGTCGGCGAACCCTGTACGATTACCGCGAAAGTCGTGGGCGTGGGCAACTTTCCGCGAATCCGAGAGCCGAAGCTCGACGCGGGCGCGGACTGGAAAACCTACAAGGCGAAGTCGTCGTTCACCGACGAAAGCAACGGGCTTTCCAACATCGGAATCAAGACTTTCGAATACACGGCTGTTCCCAAAAAGGCGGACATTCCGACCGCCCCGACGGTCAGGTTCAACTACTTCGACCCCGTGGGCGAAAAGTACGTCGAGCTGAACTCCGCGCCGCTTCCGATAAGCGTCGCGCCTACGGGACGCTCGAAACGCGCCGCGGAAACGGAGCAGTCAAGCCCCGCGCCCGCGTTCGACAAAATAGCCGAAACCGCCGCGCACTCCTCCGACGCGCGGCTGCTCGAATCGCCCTATTTCTGGGGGGCGCAAATCGTGTTCCTCTGCGCGGTGGCGGCGTTCGTAATGTTGCGGAGGGAGTCGCTGCGCAAAATCAACGACGTCCGCTACGCAAAGAAAATCGCCGACAGAAAATCGGCGGCAAAGCACCGCTCTCTTGCGGCGGCGGCGGCAAAGCGCGGAGACTTCAACGCGTTCTTCGAGGAGGCGCGCCGCGCCCTGCAATTCGCGGTGGCGGCCGACAGCGAACGCTCGGCGGAATCGCTAACCGCCCGCGACGCCGCCGAAATTCTCGCCGAAACCAAGCCCGACGCCGATGTCGGCGGACTGCGGCTGTTCTTCGACGGCGCGGACGCGCTGGCATTCGGCGGAACAGACACTTCGAAGCTCGACATCAAAAAGCTCGACGCGCAACTCGGAACGCTAGTCGGAAAACTCTCCAAATGAAAACTGTGAAAATTTTACGGACAATCATCATGATTGCCGCCGCAGTGTTTGCGGCGGCGACGGCGGGGGCGCAGACCGCGCGGGAATATTTCGCGCTCGGCAACAACGCATACAAGGCAGGCGACTACGCCCGCGCTCTCGAAAACTACTCGCTTGCCGAAAAAAACGGCTTCGACTCCGCGGAGCTGTACTTCAACAAGGCGAACGCCTTTGCCAAGCTCGACCGCAGGGGCGACGCGCTCCTGAACTACAAACGCGCGGTCTACAACGCCCCGCGCATGCGCGAGGCAACGGCAAACCTTGCCATGTACGCAAAGGACAACTCGCTCGAATCGGGGCTGGAAGCCTTCAAAACGCCGCTGATTGCCGAGCTTTCCGAATCGGAGTGGGCGACGGTGTGCTTCGTGTCGTTTTGGGCGGCGGTGCTGCTTGTGTTCGTTCCGCCGCTTTACGGCAAACGCCCGCCAGCGACGCTGTTTCTCGCGATAGTTTTTGCGGCGGCGTTCGCAGTGGCGATTCCGTCGATTCTCGACTGGCGGAATTTCGCCGACACTGCGGTCGCGCTGAAGCCCGACACAAAACTCGCAGTCTCTCCGACGAAAACCGCGCCCGCCGCCGCCATCGTAGACGCGGGGCAATGCGCGAAAATCCTGAAATCGCGCGGCGGCTACCTGTACCTCGAAACGAAAAACGGCAAGCGCGGCTGGGCGGCATCGGCCGACTTTGCGCCGACCGTCGAATAATACCGCCTGATATTTTCAGACAAATCATGATATTCCGCGCCCCGAACGCCGTTCGGGGTTTTTTGTTGAAAATCTGGCGCGGCGGAAGTTGAATTGCGGGAAATGGAAAATTCGCACAAGACAAGCTACAAGGTGAGAATTGCCGACGCCGACAGATTCGGGCGGCTCAAAGCTCCCGCGCTCCTGCAAATGTTGCAGGAAATCGCCACCGAGCACGCCGAAATTCTCGGAGTTGCCTACAACGACCTCAAACCGAAAAACCTCGGCTGGGCGCTCTCGAAAATCGCCGTTGAAATCGAAAGAACTCCGCGCTGGGGAGAGCGCGTCCGCATCGAAACGTGGGCGTCCGACCGCGACAGAATCGCGACCTACCGCGAGTTCGCGGCAACCGACGCCGACGGCAAGTCCCTCTTCACGGCGCGTTCGCAGTGGCTGCTCTTCGACGTGCTCGCAAGGCGCATCGCAAAGCTCGACAGACTGCCCGACTGGCCGCGCAACCCCGCCCACGCAAACGCGGTCTCCTTCGACGAAAAATTCGGCAAGCCCGACGAGTCCGCCCCGAATCTTAGCGTCCGCAAATTCGAAACGCTCAACGACAACATCGACCTCAACGGGCACGTCAACAACACCGTGTTCGCCGTCTGGGCTTCGGAAACCGTGCCCGACAGTTTCGCCGAACTCCGTAAGCCCGCAAAAATTTTCGCAAGCTTCATGGAGGAGATTCAGCCGAAATCGACAGTGTCCGTCGTCGGTGAGGTGCGCGGCGAATCAACCTACGCGTCAATCCGCTCCGAAACGGGGCGGGAGCACGCCCGCGTGAGGATTGACTGGCAAATGGCTTGATTTCCGCGCCCAATTTTGATTCATTTGCGCCATGACTTTGTATCAATCCACATATCTGTTCGCGCTGATTCTCGCTGCGCTCGGACTGTCGTTCGCGCTGTTTCCGCAACGCTTCGAAAAATGCGCGTTCGCGTTCCTGCGCAGCACAAAAGCCGCGGTAATCACATTCGGCGGAAGCGGACTCTGGTTTCTCTACACGCTCTCGCAGCTGGGCGAGTCCGACTTCGGCAACATCAAGGGACTGCTGATGGCGGTCTTCGGCGGCGCGGGAATCCTCGCGTTCTTCTACCTTTCGGACTTCCTTTCGGTGCGCGGGCTGTGCGTGTTCTCGCTGCTGCTCTCGCGCGAATTTCTCGACTCCGCGTTCATGCAGGAGCCGGCGTCGAGGCTCGTTCTCGTAAGCCTAACATACGCGCTCGTCGTCGCCGCCCTCTACCTCGGCGCGGTGCCGTACAGACTCCGCGACTTCCTGACATTCCTCTACGAAAAGCCCAAACGCGCCCGCGCGTTTGGCGCGGCATCGCTTTTTTGCGCCGCCGCCCTCGTAATAGCGTCAACCACATATTAATTCCATGTCCGGCAAAAACATAATTTTAATCATCAGCGGCCCCGCGGGAAGCGGCAAAAACACCGTCGCCGAAAGGCTGATTTCCGAGTTCGGGAACGTCAAGCGCGTAATCACAAGCACCTCGCGCCCGCCGCGCGGCGCGGAAATCGACGGCGTAGACTACCACTTTCTTTCGCCCGAAGCCTTCGAAAAGGCAATCGCAAACGGCGAATTCTACGAATACGCAAAAGTGCACGACCGCTACTACGGAACGTCGAAAAAGGCGGTTCACGACAGCCTTGCGGCGGGCAACGACCTTATCCTCATCATCGACGTTCAGGGCGCGGACACATGGCGGGAAATCGCCTCGCAAAACCCCGAAATCGCCGAAAGGCTCACTAGCGTTTTCGTCGCGCCCGACTCCATCGCAGAGCTTCGCAAGCGGCTCGTCGGCCGCGCCACGGAGTCCGAAGCCGACATCGACCGCCGCATGAAAACCGCTGTCGACGAATTCAAGCAGGCGGACAAATTCGACAGGCGCATTGAATCGAAGACGAAAGACGAAGACTACGCCGCCCTCAAAAAAATCTATTTGGAGCTGAAAAACCGATAGCGCGTACGGGAATGCGCCCCAGAAAAAAAGATAAAAATTTATATTGTATATTTTTTCTGCGGGTTTTAGCATTTATTCATGAACGTCAATCGGGTAAAAATTGTTTTCGAAATAGACAACAAAACATTGAACGCGCTGCGTATGTTTGCCGACATGCTCGATTTTTCCCTCGAAGAATACATCGAAGACTATTTGGAGTGGGAATTCAAAGAGCAACCCGATTTGAATCTTGAATGCGACTGCGGCGCGGGCGCAAAGCGCAAAAGCGGCGGCTTCAAAATATCCGTCCGAAAGCAGTCCCCAACGCGCGTCGGCGCGTTTTCCGTGCGGCTGTAAAAAAAAGGCGTCCGCAAAACGGACGCCGCCCTACAAAAAGCCGAAATTACAGGCAGAACGCGCCCCTGTGCGAGCAGACTTCCGCCGCGAGTTGCGAGCCTTTTTCCGCCGCTTCCTCCGCGCCGCCGCCGCCGAGCAGCGACATCGTAAAGCCGGCAAGAAACGCGTCGCCCGCGCCGACGGTATCGACAATTTTCACCTGCTTTGCCTTGCCCATGAACATGCCGCCCTTTTCGAAAACGGTGTAGCCCTCGCTTCCGCGCGTGAGGATTAGGTATTTCAGGTTGAACGCGCCGAAAACGAATTTTGCCCGCATGAGGGAGTCGCCCTCGTAGCGGAAAATCTTGCAGATCTCGTCAAGCTCGTACTCGTTCATTTTTGCGACGTCCGCGCGGGACAGCGAAAAGTCGAGAATTTCGCGGTTGTAGAAATCGAGGCGCAGATTGACGTCGAGCACTTTGAGGCACGAGGCGGAACACGCGTCGAGAAGTTTTGCGAGCGTGTTGCGCGAAACCTGCGAACGCTGGGCGAGAGTGCCGAACGAGAACGCGTCGGCGGACGCCGCGGCTTCGGCGGCGCGGGGTTCGTATTCGATGAAGTCCCACGCGCAGTCTTTCAAAAATTCGTAGGTCGCGCTTCCCGAAGAATCGAGCAAAACCTTTGCCTCTCCCGTGGGACGCGCGTTTGCCGACACGAGTTCGGTAGAAAGCCCCCGCGCCGACATTGTTTCGAGCGCGCCCATTCCGTTGGCGTCGCGCCCGACCGCGCCCACGATTTTTGCGTCCGCGCCGAGGCTCGAACAATAATAGGCCGAGTTGAGCGGCGCGCCGCCGAGGACTTTTCCGTCGGGAAAAACGTCCCACAAAATCTCTCCGAACGATATTATTTTCTTCATCTATTTTCCTTGCTTGCGTGATGCCAAATATTTTTCGGCGCGTCCGAGCGCGGTAATCGGGAAATAGTGTCTGTACCAGTTGTAGTTGAGCATGAAGCCGCGGGCAAGCTCCTTGCCCTGCGGGAGCGGCGCGCCCTTGCGCAAATCCACCTTTGCGCCGAGTCCGTAGCCGGGGAAGCCCGTGCCCGTGTAATAGGGTTCGTCCCAAGTGCCGTCGGCGCGTTGGGAATCGCACAGGAATTTGCAGCCGCGGGCGATGCATTCGTCGTAGTTTTTGTCGTCCGCCGACATAATCGCCATGAGCGCCCATGCGGTCTGCGACGCCGTCGAGGGAATGCCCGTGCCCGAATATTTCGGCTCCATGTACGAGGCTATACTTTCGCCCCAGCCGCCGTCGGCGTTCTGCTTTGAGGCAAGCCATTCGAGGGCGCGGCGGATTTGCGGCGTCTCCTTAGTGTCGCCGACAGCCGTCAGCGCGGGCAGAACTCCGCAAGTGCCGTAGATGTAGTTGACGCCCCAGCGTCCGAACCACGAGCCGTCGTCCTCCTGCTCGTCGTACATGAATTTTATTGCGCGGGCGATTGCGGGGTGGTTGCGCGAGAACCCGCACATTGCGAGGGCTTCGACGACGTGCCCCGTGAGGTCCGCGCTGGGAGGGTCGAGCATTTCGCCGAAGTCGGCGAAGGGAATTTTTGTAACAAGCTCGCGCGTGTTGTCGCGGTCGAAAGCCGCCCAGCCGCCGTTCGGGTTCTGCATTGCAAGAATCCAGTTGACGGTTCTGCGGATTGCCGAGTCTACGCGGCGCGCGCGCGTGCTTTCGCGCGGAAGAAGTTTTTGAATGCGTTTGAGCGCGCAGATTGCGATTGCCGCGTCGTCGATGTCGGGGTAGTAGTTGTTGGCGCGTTCGAACGCCCAGCCGCCGGGCTCGACGTGCTTGCCCACCATCACGGACCAGTCGCCGTGGTAGCGGTTTTCCTTAGCCAGAACGTAGTCGAGAGCTTTGAGGAGTTCGGGGGAAGTTCCGGGGGTTTCGCCAGCATCCATGAGCGAAATCATCGTAAGGAAAGTGTCCCAAACGGGGCTTTCGGAAGCTTGCAGCATTATGCCCTCGCCGCGGGGCACCTGCCAGTGCAGGTTGAACGCGTCGATTGCCCGCGACATATTGATTTGGTCGAGCGAGAAGCCCTCGACATACATCGTGAGAATGCCGTAAATCCACGGGGGCTGAATGCCGCCCCACGCGCCGTCCTCGTCTTGGTGCTCGAGCATCCATTGGAGCACGAGCTTGATTGCCGACTCTCTGAACGGCTTAATCGGGAAGCGGTTGTACGCGTGGAGGGCGTGGTCGAGCTTCATGAAGAGGTTGTCCCAGCTTATCGCCTTGTGGCTCTTGCGTTGCAGGCGGTAGTCAACCTTGTCGCGGCCTTCGGGGAAAAGCTCGTCGAGGCGGAGGTTTTCGGGCAGCTCTTTAATCGGGCGACGCGAGCAGAGAATTGTGATTGGCATCATTGTGGCGCGCGCCCACGAAGCGAAGTCGTAAATATTGAACGGGCACCATTTGGGCAGGAAAACGATTTCGGGCGGAATCACGGGCGTGTGCGCCCACGGCCATTCGCCGAACAGCGCAAGCCAATATTTTGTAAACACGCGGATGCGCTCTGTCCACTTGTTTTCGATGAGCCATTTGCGGGCTTTTGCAAGCGCGGGCTCGTCGGGATCGAAGCCGCTGACGCGGAGTGCGAAGTAGCATTCGAGGGTCGTGTTGATGTCGCCCTGCTCCGAGCCGTAGTAGACGTCCCAGCTGCCGTCCTCGCGCTGCCTGTCGAGAATGTATTGGAGGACTTTCGTCTTTTTGTGGTCGTCGAAGTCGATGAATTTCATCGCAAGAATCCACTGCGCCTCCATGCAGCAGTTTGTTTCGAGCGGGCCGCACCACATGCCGTCGTCCGCCTGTCTGATTTTCACCCAGTCTATCGCCGCGCGCAAAGTTTCGCGGATTGTTTTGGGTTTCGATACTTCCTGTTTGCTTTCCTGCATGATAAAAAAATCTGTTCGCCTTTTATTACATAGATT
>JAJXPD010000179.1 GCA_021641325.1 Opitutales bacterium | reverse complement strand
ATATTGTCGAAGGCAAAGTATGCGGGCGAAGTCATGCCGTATGTGTTGCCGAACGAAGAAATAATCTGGAAGTCGAGCCCGATAAGACCGTCGGTCGCTAGGTTCGACAAGTCGAGCGTGCCCCAATCGGCGCAGAGGTAGCCGTAGGAGGCGAGCACGAAAGTCGCGGCGTCGTCAAGCGGCGTAAGCTCGCCGTTTGTGTCTATGCCGCGAACGAGAACTGCAATGAACGCGTCTTCGGTGTTGAACACGCTGTTGTATGTGATTTTCCCGTTGTCGTCGGTCGTGTAGCCCATGTTGCTGGCGGAGTCGGGCGAGCCGAAGATTTTTCCGTTAACGGCGGTGTTTGTGATGTCGATTGACTTGACATTGTAAACGTCGTCGAATGTCAGCTGATATTCGCCGGCAAGCGTGGAATAATATTCCCTGCCCTTGTAAGTCTGCTTTTGCGCAACATAATTGGAGTCCGCAACGCTTCCGAAAAATACGCCGTACTGCGACGAACCGCCCGCGCCGCCGCCCGTAATCGAGCAAAGGTCGTTCGCGTAGGTTGTGTCGGACTTGTTTGTCGAATTCGAAAGCAAGAATCCGCCCGCATTATAGTATTTATAATTATACGATGTTGTCTTGAAATGCAGGCCGCTCGTGATTTTTCCGAAATTCCATTCGAAGCGTCCGACGTTTTCGGGCATATTCTGCCACGACGATACTTTGCCGCTCGAAGAGGGTTTCCAAGTATAGTAGTCTTCCCCGCCGTATACGGAGTAGTCAACGCCTTCGTAGTTCCAGTCGCCGCGAAGAGAAACGTCTTCGAACGAGATTGTAGCCGCATTTGCTGAGGCCGCGATGAGCGCACCGCAAGCGAGTATTGATGTTAATTGGTATTTCATAGCTTGTCTTTTCCGTTGGTTGCCCCGCGGAGAAAACCGTGAAGCCCGAACGCGAAAAGACTGCGGGGCAAACAAAAAAATAAAAAGCCCCGCGGAAACATCGCGACAAGCCCTCGGAAATCCTTGCGCGGGAATCAAAGGGTGAATCTTTCAGACTCGTCTTCTGGCTTGTGTCCCCGCGCGAAACGCCTTCCCGCCGTTGCAGTGGCAAAATGTTTAGCGCGAAACGGACACTTACAGCGGCGCGACCGCGCCCGATTCTCACGGGCTTCCGTTTGTCTGAAAAATGTCGTAGGCGGAATCGAAATCCACCCTGTTAAATGAACTGTTAAGACAAAAAAATTATGCGCGGAAATTTGTCAACCGTTTTTTTTGCGCCGAAAATGCGGAACGTTGCGGAACATTTTTTTTGCAACACCCAACGCAAATAATTGTAGGAACTTTCAACGCGCGGGATTTGTTTTGGCGCAACGATTTTTGAGGCAGAGCGCGGACACAAGAAAACCTGCTGGTCGTGGCGTACTTGGGTACGCGAGAGTAGCAGGTTTTTGAAGTGGCGGCGCTCTGACCGAAAAGCGTTTTCCAAAATGTCGGGCGGGTGGGATTCGAACCCACGACCCTCTGGTCCCAAACCAGATGCGCTAGCCAGGCTGCGCTACCACCGGTACAAAATATTCGGAAGATAATTTGAATTGCGTCGAAAATGTCAAGATATTACGTTTCCGTTTTTCTCCCGCCCCGCGTTTCGAAACTCTTTCGCGGAATTTCCGCCGCGCCGCCAAACAAAAAAACCGCCCCGATTCAGGAGGCGGTTTCGAAAAAAATCTGTCGCGCTATTTTGCGGCGGGAGCTGCGGGAATCTGCGCGGGCGCGGAATCTACGTCGATAACTTCGACTTCGAAAATGAGCGTCGAGTTGACGGGGATTCCAGGGACGGGCTGGTTGCCGTAACCGAGCTTTGCGGGAATGTGCAGGCGAGCCTTGCCGCCTTTTGCCACTTTCTGCAAGCCTTCGCGGAAGCCGGGGATTACCTTTGAAAGGTTGAAAGTTGCGGGTTTGCCGCCCGCCTTTTCGGTGGTGTCGAAAACCGTGCCGTCGATGAGTTTGCCCGTGTACTTGATTGTAACGTCGGAGTCTTCCTTAGCCGTCGGGCCGTCGCCCTTTGCGATGATTTCGTACGCAAGACCGCTCTGGGTTTTGTTGACGCCCTCTTTCTTTTCAAGCTCTTTCCAGTATTCTGCGGCGACAGCTTCCGCCTTTGCGGCTTCCTTTGCGATGTTCGCTTCGGCGCGCGCGCTCAGGTATTGGAGCATTTTCGGGCCGATTTCCTGAATGTTTTCGGGCATTTTCTTGCCTTCGAAAGAGTCTTTCATACCCGCGACAAAAACGTCGAATTCGGCGGGAGTAAGTTTGAGGTCGGAAAGTCCGTTGCGTTCGAACATCATCATGCCGAAGGTCTTGATGTATTCGTCGTTCGTATTGTCGGCGGCGTATGTTGCCGACGTAAGCGCGGCGAGCGCCGCCATTGTCGAGATGAATGTCTTTTTCAATTTAGTTCTTTCTGTTATAAATTAACGTCGGTTTACAAAATGTAATCGACGACTTTTAAGACAGATTAAATATGCCGGCGTTCCAAAATTCAAGCGCAAAATTTCCCCCCGCGCCGAACTGCGGTTTGCGGCGTAAAAAAAGTTGCAAGCCCGCCGACTATATGAGATGAAACTGCCATGGCGGAAAAACACAGATTGCAGATTTGGTACACGGGGCGCGTTCAGGGCGTCGGGTTCAGATACAAAACTACGCAGATTGCGGCGGGCTTCGACGTGTGCGGCTTTGTGGAAAATCTCGATGACGGGCGCGTGCACCTGCTTGCCGTCGGGGACGAATCCGAAACGCGGGCGTTTGCCGACGAAATCGCGAAAGTCATGCGCGACTTCATTAAATCGACCGACGAACGCGCCGACACCGCCGACGTTTCCTACAAGGGATTCGAAATCAGACTATGAACGCAATAGAGATAAAAAATCTCAAAAAATATTACCGCTACGGCATACGCGGAATCGGCGTGTGCGCCCTCGACGGCGTGTCGTTCGACGTTGCGGAAGGCGAAGTTTTCGGGCTTGTCGGGCCGAACGGCGCGGGCAAGAGCACGACTATTAAAATTCTGCTGGGGCTACTCAGGCAAAATTCGGGCGAATGCAAAATTCTCGGCAATCCGACAAGCCGCGCTACAAAGCGCGAAGTCGGCTACCTTCCCGAAAACCCCTATTTTTACAAGTTCCTAAGCGGGCTTGAGCTCGTTTCGTTCTACGCCGAACTTTGCGGGCTGGGCAAAAAAGCCGCCCGCGCCGCCGCAGAAAACGCGCTCGAAACTGTCGGGCTTTCCGACGCCGCAAACCGCCCGCTTTCCCTCTATTCAAAGGGAATGGTACAGCGGGCGGGGCTTGCGCAGGCGATTGTCCACAACCCGAAAGTCGTCATTCTCGACGAGCCCGCGTCGGGGCTCGACCCCGTTGGAACATCGGCGATGGCGGAAATCGTCGTGAAGCTCAAAAACGCGGGCAAGACCATTCTTTTGTGCTCGCACATGATGGGCGAGGTCGAGCGGCTGTGCTCTCGTGTGGCTGTCCTTAGCGCGGCCAGAATCGCGGCAATCGGCGAAATCGACAAACTGCTTGAAATCGGCGGGCGCACGAGCCTCGACATCGACGGCGCGGACGCGGAGGGGCTTGCGAAAATAGCAGCCTTCGCCGAGTCGCTCGGCGCGAATGTCGTGAAAAAATCGGCGTCTAAAATTTCGCTCGAAGAATTTTTCAAAAAAACCGTGGAGGGAAAATGAGAAACGTCTTTTTGATTTCGGCAAACACTCTGCGCGAGACGCTCAGGCAGAAGCTGATGATTCTTGTGGCGCTCGTTGCGCTCGCGCTCGTGCTCTCCTCGAAATACCTGCTGTCGCTCGACCTCGGACACGAACAGCTGCGCTTTGTGTTCGACTTCGGTTCGGGCGCGCTCGGATTTTTCGGCTCGATTATCGCGGTCGTCGCCACTTGCCAGATTTTCCATTCGGAGCTTGAAAACAAGACGGTCATCACCCTGCTCTCCAAACCCGTCGGGTACGCGCAGTTTGCGGCTGGAAAGTTTCTGGGCGCGGCGGCGGCTCTCGCGCTTTTCGCCGCAGTAATCGCGGCGGCGACGTGCCTTATGCTTTTCATCACGCGGGCGGGTTTCGGAGAGGCGGCGGAGCGAC
>JAJXPD010000178.1 GCA_021641325.1 Opitutales bacterium | reverse complement strand
GCCCGAAAGAATCGGACGAGCCTTGCTGTTATCTGTGTGATGGGTGTACCTGCTATTATTACTTTTCTTTGCCGCTTCTTACCTTGTACATCTTGTATCCGATTTCGCGGACTTTATCGACGGTCTCCCAATACGGAGTGTCGCAGATGTCGGTGAAGCCGACTTGGAAATTTTCGCCGTCGAATCTGCCTGTCGTCGCCTGATCGGCAAACTGGTGCCAGTGCGTGCCGATTACCTGCGGGTGTTTCAGCGCCGATTCGACGTAGTTGAAATATGCCTGAGCGCGTTCCTCCTGCGTGTTTTTTGCAACCAAGCCAGTGTGGAATTTGCCCCTGTCGAGCGCGCCGAAATGGAACTCTCCAATCATGATGGGCTTGTCGATTCCCGCTGGCAGAGAGAGTTCGTCGAGGGTGTCGCGGTAAATGTTGTAGCTGATGACGTCGCAGTATTTCGCGCCGATGTACATCGCCTGCGGATTGTATTTCGGCACTCCGCCGAAACGGCAACCCATGTAGAGAAGCTGGGGTTCGGCGGCCTTCACCTCGTCGCGGATTACCTTGTAGTACTCTTCTATGACTTTTTCGGAGAAAGCGACGCAGTCGTCGTACGCGCCTTTCGGGGGCTTTGCGCAGACTTTCAGGAAATCTTCCCACGAAGAGAATTTGGAGCCCCACACGGCGTTGAGGTTTTCGACAGTGCCGTATTTTTTGCGGAGGTCGGCGGCGAAAACGCTTTTCGCCACACAGTCGGCGGGCGAGAGCAGCGTCCAGACCGCATGCGAGTCGGGGTGCCCCCAGTCAAGCTCGTTGTCGACAAACAGACCTATGCACCACGGGTCGGAAAGCTCGTCCTTTCGGTCGGCAAGATTCTTGCGTATGTTTTCGCGGAACTTGGGGTTGAAGGGGTCGCGGAAACTCCACCACCAACCCTCGCTGCCCGAAAGCTCGGGAGATTTGATTTCGAAACGCTCGATGAACGGCGTTCTGTTCTGCATGTATACGCGCTTGTCGGAGCTGTTGGCAATCGTGTTCAAGCCCCAGCTTTTGAAGCGTTTGTGGCAGATGTCGGCGAATTTTTCGAGCCAGTCCGCGCCGTATTTGCGGCGGAGGTTCGCGGCGGAGAAGTCGTAGGTCTCCTTTATGCCGCGCTTTTCATAGTAGGGGCGGAGAAGCTCGTCGTGAGTGTAGTAGAATTGGGCAAAGGCGTCGTCCTTTGCGGGAAGGTCTTTGAAGTAGAATTTGCGCCCGTCGAGCGGCGTGATTCCCGACGACGGCGACACGCGAACCACTCCGTGCGACCAGAACAGCTTTCCGTCGGGGTCTACAAGCCACCATTTGCCGCCGACTTTTTCTATGCGGAAACGCCCAGTCGCCGCAAGCTGCGGACCGTCTTTCCAGCCGCCCCATTTGTCGCGGTCGGGCGCGCCGGCGTGCTTTTCGAAATACTCCGCCTCTTTTTTTCTTTCGGCGGCGAAGTCGGCGTCGGAGTGGATTTTGTCTTTCCATTCCTTGTGAATGAACTGCCCGTATTTGTCTATGAACGGGAAAAATTTTTCCTTCGGCATGCCGAACCACGCGGGAGCTTTGTACGTCGACGAATCCTCCGCGGTGATTTTCTTCAAACGCCATTTGTCCGAGCTTTTCGGGTAGCGCACATACACGCGCACGCGCTCGATTTTAGAAACGTCCACATTGTTTGTGAACATCGAGAACGGGTTGCCGCGCATTTTGCGGAAATCCTTTACCGTGTCGTAAACCTCGCCGCGGAAAAGCGACGCAAGCGGCATTTCAAGCGTCTTGCCCGAAGAGAGCGGCAGGTAAATCTGCTGGAAGCCCGTGCGCTTGCCCCAGTCGGGCTTGGCGTTCTGCGCGACAATGATAAGCGGAATATCGCCCTTGCCGAGGTTTTCGATTTCGAATTTGAGCGCGGAATATTTCGACAAATCCCAGTTGCCGTCAATCGCGACACCGCCCAGCGGTTCGGGCTTTTCGGAATAAGAAACAACCAGACCTTCGGGAGTTTTCGCAACAACTGCGCCGCTTTCGACAACGGCGGAATCTTTTGCGGAATCGAAAAGAGTAAGCTCCGCCGCAAATGCCGCTAGGGGCGCAAACACCGCCGCAAATACAGTTGTTTTTCCGAACTTCATATTATTCATTTTCTCAACCCCATATTATTTTTGCGCACCTCTCATTTCGGTGCTGATAAGGTCATTGTACTTTTTGGGACGCAAAAAGTCAAAAAAGATTATAGGTATCTTTTTTAAATCGGGTATGCCAATGCCGCCCGAATCGGAACACATCTAATGCATGTTTACAAATAACTTACAAACAAAACACAAAACAAAAGCGCATCGCTTTTTCAGGCTCGAAATTTTTTGCATGTCAAAATTCCCAAATTCACGTCTTGAAAACTGCGCGTTATGGGCGCGGCGCGGGGCAAGAAAAAACGCGGAGGAAAACGGCGGCGGGGGGAAAACCGCGTCAATGCTCGTATCCCCTTATTCTGTAAAGGGCTTTGCGGGCTTCGTCGTTGCCGGCTTTCGCCGCGCGGCGCAGTAAATCCGCGCCTTTTAGGGTGTTTTTTTCTACGCCGATTCCGTTGAAATAGCACGCGCCCAAGTTGCCCATCGCCTGCGCGTCGCCCTTGTCGGCGGCAAGCTTCAAATATTTTACAGCCTCCGAAACATTGCGCTCGACGCCGACCGCGTTGATATAGCACGTCCCCAAATTACTCTGCGCCGATACGTCGCCCGCGTCCGCCGCCTTTTTCAGCCATTTGATTGCGTCCGCCGCGCTCTTGCCTATCCCGATTCCTTCAAGATAGCAGTAGCCCAAATTGCTCTGCGCCGAAACGTCGCCCTGAAACGCCGCCCGCCTGTACCATCTCACTGCCTCGGCTTTGTTTTCGTCGCAACCCGCGCCGTTGAAATAGCAGTCGGCAAGGTTGTTCTGGGCAATGGCGTAGCCGTTTTCGGCGGACTTCCTGTACCAGTCGAACGCCGAAGCCGCGTTGGGCTGCACGCCGTAGCCGTTTGCGTAGCAGACCGCGAGGTTGTTTTGAGCCTCGGCGTTGCCAAGCTCTGCGGCCTCGCGCACAAGGGCGAAGCCGCGCGCGCCGTCGGCGGCGACCCCCGCGCCCTGCAAATACGCCATTCCCAAGAAAAGCATGGCTGGCGGATATTTTTTCTTGGCGGCAAGCTCGAAGCAGCGGAACGCGGCGAACTCGTCCACATTTCCGCCCATGCCCTCAATGTAGTAGACGCCGAGGTTGTTCTGCGCCACGACATTTCCCGCGCGGGCGGCGTCCTCCAAAAGCCTGCGGGCTTCCGCTGGATTTTTCTCCACCCCCACGCCTTCGAGGTGTGCGCGCGCAAGCGAAACCTTCGCCCTGTTCGAGCCAAGCTCCGCCGCTTTTTTGAACAGCTCGACCGCCTTTGCGGGGTCGAAATCCGCCGCCCCTCCCCTGAAATGGCAAACGCCTAGCCTGTTGAGCGCGTTCGGACAGCCCTTTTTCGCCGCCCGCTCCCAAAAATCGACAGCCCCCTTTTCGTACTGCGGAACGCCGTCGCCCTCCGACATGCAAACGGCGTAGGCAAACATTCCGTAGGGATTTCCAGCAAAGGCGGCGGCAAGGAAATCGCCCGCGGCGCGTCGGGCGTCCTTTTGGGTGCCCAAGCCGAGGAGGCGGCAGACGCCGAGGGATACGAGGGCGTCGTAGTCGCGCTTTTGGGCGCGGGCGGAAAGTTCGGCAACGGTTTCGGAAGTAATGCTTTCGACATTCGCGCGGTCGAAGTCCAAGACGCCGCACATTTCGCGGGCAGACGGAACGTCCGCCGCCGCAAGCCCCGCGGCAAGCAGCAGCACCGCAACAAAAAACGATTTCGCCGAGATTGACATATTTTTATTCGACACCAAAAGCTCCGACACGCGCCGAAGAATTTTTCAGACCGACATTAGCAAAACGCCCCTCCAAATTGCAAAGCAATTCTGCGCAATAAGTCCCAGCAAACAAGCTGCGCACTCCGCCTCAAAACTAAATACAAGCAAAATACCAGTTTCTACAATTCTGGTACTTGGGTTGCATGTGAATTAAAATCATTTAATTACAAAAAAACGGCGCGAAAAAATACTTAAAATTC
>JAJXPD010000177.1 GCA_021641325.1 Opitutales bacterium | reverse complement strand
GAAAAAAGTAATACAAACCTCCATTCTCTCCGTGTTCGCGGCCTCCGCGGCTCTCGCCGCCACGACTGTGGACAAAACCGTCATGGGCGGCGCGGGCGATTATTCTACCCGCGTGCCAATCCCCAAAGACAACAAGAACTATAATAGAATTCTCGAAAGCCCCGACGCCACATCGGAAGGCGCAATGTTCAAGGGCAACGGCGCGACAGTCGCCTCCCTCGACGGCGCAACAAACACCCCCGGAACGACGTCGGGAGCAGGCAAATATCCCGCATGGAATTTCACGGGAGAAATGACAATAGACATCAATTCCGCGAAAGCAGGCAATATCACGGCACTTAAAACAGGCGCAAACAAGTTTGCGTGGAATTTGGGAACACTCACAATAAAGAACTCCCAATCGAACAGCTCTACCTACGCGAATGTCGACTTCGGCGAGCAATTCAGAATGACGGTAAACGTACCAGCGAGTCAAGACTCCAAGCTTATTGTTGAAACAAACGCGAACATGTCGGGTAAAAATCTCGCCTTTGCCGCAAGCAACAAAGGCGGTTTGTTCATAGAAAACAACGCAACGGTAAACTACAAGGTTACAAATTCCGCTTTCGCATCGGGCACGCTTCTCTCAATCGGTCAAAACGCGACTTTTGACGCGTCGGAGAGTGAGTATCTCTTCACTTTCTACTCCGGCTCGACGCTGAAAATCGCGACAGGCGGCACGTTCAGGGCGCAGAAAATAGCTAATCAAGCGGGTTGGAACGCCGAAATAAACGGCAACTTCGAATATGTCGGCAAAGGTCAGCTCAACGTTGCAAACGTGTCGATTGACGGCGGCAAATTCGTTGCCCAAAACTTCACCACCGGCACATCCGCCCGCACGGTAATCAGCGGAAACATGATAGTTGCGAACGGCGGCACGATAGACCAAAAGGGCGGTATCGAACTCAAAGGCACAGCGTCGAGCACTGCAAGTCTCACGGTTGAAGAAAACGCAGGCTACATCAAGCTCTACGACAACAACGAATACAATGGCAGACTGTTCCTGACTGGATATGCGCAGATTACCATAAACAAGGCGGACGCCTTCACGCGCGTTTTATCAAACGGCACATCGGGAAATGCAACGCTCATGTTGTCGGCTCAAAACAACACGATAATCGTAAATGAACAGGCGAAATTCGGCAAATTCAACTACTGGAATGGCGCGACGGAGCTCACCATCGAGCTTTCCGCCGAAAATTCCGACGCCAAGCTCTACGTCGGCGGCATCTCGGGAGCTTCGGGCAACACGCTCGTCATCGAAAACTTCGACGACAACATGATTTGCTTCTGGACTGGCGACGAAGACAAAGTGTTCAGCTACTACGACTCAATCATCGCAAACGGCGTTGACGGCAACACATACGGCAAGTCCGACCTCACCCTCGTAAAGGGAACACTGGACGGCAATGACGTATACTTCCTCAACCGCATCAACATTCCCGAACCCGCCGAATGGGCGGCGATTTTCGGCGCGCTCGCGTTGGGCTTGGCTGTCTACCGCAGACGCAAATAGGCGTCCGAAATTTCGGCAAACGCGCTTCAAAACGAAGCGCGTTTTTTGTAAACACAAATTCGGTTGCATTAAAGAGACATTCGGCTATCAATACATTCATGAATATAATGGGAAGAACAATAATATTTGCGGCACTGGCGGCGTTGCTCGCGGGCTGCGAAGACAGGGAAACACAGGCGGTCGCCGACTTTTCGAACGAAAATTTGGCGTACGTCGGCAAGAATGCGTCGGTGTCGCCCGACGGAAAATCCTGCGCGATTGACACTACAAAGATTCCGCTGGAATCGTACATGCGCGTGGTCGAATTCAAAAACGGAACGCTCAAACCCGACACGCGCTACGTTCTGAAAATGTCGGTAAAAATCTCCGACGCCGAGGACGGCGCGCACCTGCACACGCTTGTGCGCAACACCGCCGCCTACCGCGACGGCACCGACATCTTGAAGCACAACACATACGCCTACGACAAACAGCCGCAAACGACTCTCAAATTCAAGACGCCCAAGAACGCCTCCGAATACGCGCTGGTCTTTACGGCGTACAAAAAGCTCAAAGCCGAAATTTCAAACATCGAAATTGTCGAAGACGCGCCGCTTGGCTTCATTCCGATAAACGGCAACGTTAGGTACTACAAGCTCGACAAGTCGAAACTGCCGACTGGCTCGGCTGACTTCGAGGTAATGCGCCCCTACAATCCTGAGGGTGAGGTCGTAAACGCCGAACGCTTCGGAATTGTGCCGAACAAAGAAATTTCGCCCAAGCTATTCAACAAGGCGATGGACTACTGCCGAAAAAACAAGGCGGCAAAACTGCTGCTGCAAAAAAACGCGGTCTACAAGCTGGTCGGCGAGAGCTCGATTGCGGTCGCCGACATGGAAAATTTCACGTTCGACGGCAACGGCTCTACGCTGGTTTTCCTCAAAAAGAACGCGCCGAATTTCTGGGTGCGCGGCAACAAACGGGTGGAAATCCGCAACATGAAAATAGACTGGGACTGGGAGACCGACCCGCTCGCGAGCGTCGTAAGGGTCGAGGCAATAAACAAAAAGGAGGACTTTGTCGACTTCAAATTCGTAGACTACGACAAATTCCCCGCCTACCCAAACTACGTCCGCGCCGCAACGCTTTCGGGCTGGGACGAAAAGGAGAAATCGGTGGGGCTTGAAGGCGTAATGCCTTTCGGCTACGACATGTTCGCGGGGCGCAACCCGCGCCCGAAGTTCAAATGGCTGAACCCGAACACAATCAGGTTTTACGGGAAGTCGCGCCAAAACTCTCTGAAAGTCGGCAGGCTCTTCCGAATGCAGCACTACTACTACGACATGAACAACATGGTCATGTGGAACAACAAGCACATCACGATTTCCGACTTCACCGTGTTTTCAAACCCCGGGCACGCGTTCGTCCAGCACGGCAAACAGCAGTACACGCTCATGGAGCGCGTGAAAATCGTGCTTCCCGAAAACTCGGGAAAACGCGCAATAACATGCACCGCCGACCACTACCACATCGCGTCGTCGCTCGGCTACATCAAGGTGCTCGACTGCGAATTCTCGCGAGGCGCGGACGACTGCATAAACTTCCACGACAACTCCTCGTTCGGCGTCAAAAAGTCGGAAAATTCGCTCGTCGCCCGCAAGAGCTACGGGGCTGTCGGCGACACTGTCGAATTCCGAAACAGCGACTACTCCCCCCTCGGCTTTGAGGCGAAAATCACGGGGCACAAAAAAACGGAATCCGGCAAGTGCGAAATCCTCTTCGACAAGCCACTGCCCGACTCCAAATTCGGCAAATACGTACTCTTCAACAAAGCATTCGACACGCGCAACATTGTGGTGAAAAACAGCTATTTCCACCACAACCGCGCGCGCGGAATCTTGGTGCTCGCACGCGACGTCACAATCGAAAACTGCAAGTTCAAACGCAACGAAATGGGCTCGATAAAAATCGAGACGGGCTTCACCGAAAACATCTGGTGCGAAGGCTTCGGGGTTGACAACGTGCTCGTGAAAAACAACACGTTCGAATCGTGCAACCAGATGGGAAGAACGAGGTGGTCCTACGAATACGACGTTTTCATCGGAACATACCTCAAAAGCGACCCCTCCGACGCGCAGACACCCTACCCCATTCTAAAAAACATACTCTTCGAGGGCAACCTCTTCAAAGACAACTACGGAATGGCGGCTCTCATAGGCTCGGCGCAAAACGTGGTGTTTGCCGACAACGTGTTCGTCAACGAAACCCCGCGCAAAAATCCGCAAATTTACAGAAACGGATTTTTCATAGTATCGTCATCGGACGTGAAGATTCTCGACAACAAGTTCACGAAGTCGGAAATGACGCCGAGACTCGGCGTGTGGTACGACAAGTCAGACACGAAAAACATCGTGGTAAGCGGAAACAAAGTGCGCTAATCCGCAGAGGCGGACTAAAACGGAAATGCTCCGAATCTTAAAGATTCGGAGCATTTTTTTAGCATGCCCCTGCCGCGCAAACGCCAAACGCTCCGCCGAACGTCGAAACGTTGCTCGTAATCGACGAACCGCGGCGGCCGCCAGCATTTCCGCCCGCAATTGAACATTGAAA